>JACWAJ010000009.1 GCA_014874355.1 bacterium
GCGCCAAGACAGCTAAGTCAACATGGAAGGACCGCCACACCGCGCAGCGTCGTAGGTTGCGCGGGAGGACGAAGCACGTCCCGCACAGAGCTACATACGTGGAGGGCGGTCCCATGAGTGAGATTACGAGGTACGGCGGCCGGGATGTCCACAAGGCAACGATCGCTGTGGCCATCGCCGAGCCGGATGGCTCCGTGACCGGCTACGGCACCGTGCCGCTGCCGAGCGCGTTCGGCGCCTCGAAACCGCACTGATGCAGTGCGCCGAGACGAGCACGCATATCCGAATGATTGCAGCGTTGCAGGCGTTTCGCGGGATCGGATTCCTCACGGCCGTGACCATTGTGGCCGAAGGCGGTGACCTGCGCCAAGCACCCGCAACCACTCGCCCGGTTCGGTTTGATCTCAAAAGGCCCCACGCTTGACAATTTCTTCCATATCAGGACTCGCGCCAGCCCACCGTTACCGGGGAACGGCAGCCGTCACATGATCGCGGATGCGATCGATGGCACGTTCGAGGTTGGTCACGGAGTTGACATAACTCAACCGCAGGTAGCCCTTGCCATACCCGCCAAACGCGGTTCCGGCAAGCACCGCAACCCCGGCCTCGTCGAGCAGCGCGTTCGCCAGCGTCTTCTCGTCCTGACCCGTGCCCGTGATGTTGGGGAAGACGTAGAACGCCCCCGCGGGACGGTGGCAGGTGATCCCGGGAATGCTGTTGAGGCCGTCGGCAACGGCATTGCGACGCTGCTTGAACTCGGCAACCATCGCCTCCACGGCACGATCCGACTTAGGGGACTCGAACGCCTCGATGGCCGCCCACTGGGTGAACGCGGCGGCGCACGACGACGTATTGATCATGAGACGGTCCATCCGCTGCGCCAGTTCCTTGGGCATGGCGCCAAAGCCAAGCCGCCAGCCGCACATCGCCCATGCCTTGCTGAGACCGTTCATGAGTATGGTGCGTTCCGGCATGCCCGGCATCGAGTACAGCGAGACATGCTCGCCCTCGTAGATGAGCCGGCTGTAGATTTCATCGCTGAGCACCACGAGATCGCGTTCCTGTGCCAGTTCGGCGATCGCCTCGCAGTCCCCACGGGTCAATACGCCACCCGTCGGGTTGGCCGGGCTGTTGACGACGAGCAACCGGGTGCGCTGCGTAACCAGAGAGCGCAATTCATCCACGTCGAGGCGGAAATCATTGGATTCGCGAATGGGCGCGGGAACCGCCCGTCCCCCCAGAAACTCAACCAGCGAGTGGTAGGCGGGATAACCGGGGTCGGGAACGATGACCTCGTCACCCGGTTCGATGAGCGACAAGATGGCAAAGAGCACCAGATTCTTGCTGCCCGGAACCATCACGATGTTTTCGGCGGTGCAGGCAGCCCCCGTCTGCCGGTTCACATAGCGAGCCGTCGCTTCGCGCACTTCCATGATGCCGCTCGCCGGCGTGTAATGGGTGGCCCCACCATTCATCGCCTTGACTGCAGCATCCATGACGTTTTGCGGCGTGGCGTAGTCCGGCTCGCCGATTTCGAGATGGATGATGTCGCGCCCCTGCGCCTCGAGTTGCTTGGCGTGAGCCAGCACCTCAAACGCACCCTCAGTGCCGAGCCGGTCCATCCGGTCAGTGAAACGAAGTCTCATGTGCCAACTCCCGACCGCGCACACCATAACGGCGTGTTCTACGTGATGAGGTTAGCGCACCCCATAGAGGACGCGTCAGGCGACGTGGAAGGGGCGGCGCAGTCCGGCGAGTGGCTGGCTGGTCACTTCGACCTTCCCCACCCGGGCCAGACTGGGACCACTGTGCAGTTCCTCGATAAAGGACCGTACGTCCTCACCAGGGCCTTCTACGATGCACTCCACATCGCCGTTTCGCAGGTTCCTGACTACGCCGGCCAGGTCCAGCAGGCTGGCGTGACGAATCACAAAAGCACGATAGCCAACCCCTTGAACACGACCGTGAATCACCACCCGGCGCGCGATGATCTCATTTCCCATGCGCCGATGCTATCTCGACCTGCACCAAGGATGTAACGCCTTGGAGGTTGCACTGCGAGCTAACGAAGGGACCGCCAGTGCGAGTGTTAGGCTGGCAACAATGATCGGGGCCAGCCACCCACGCACCGGGGGGAACCGAAACCAACCGTGACCCGGCACGCCACCGCTGCCGATTACACACGCCTTGGCGTGCCGACCGGTGCCACTGACGCCGAAGTGAAATCGGCGTTTCGCAAGCTGGCGTTGCGCTATCACCCCGACCGCAATCCCGACAACCCCGAAGCCACCCGGCATTTCCGCCTCGTCGTCGAGAGCTACGACGCGATCCTTCAGGGGCCCCCGCCACCCCGGACTCCGGCGCATACGCGTCCGATGCATCCCGGGTCGCCCCAGACGGCTCCTCCTCCCAACCGGCCGCATCCCGTCTTCCGGCCCATGGTCGAAGCCATCCCCAAACCTCTCGCCGCGTTGGATGTCGGCGACGTTGTCTGGACGGACTACGCAGCGATCCTTGTCGGGCCCGACCGCAGTTGTTACCTCGACCCTGCTGATCTGGGACGCCCGCACGTCGATCGCGGCACACAGGTACGTGTCGAACGCCGCTTCGACGGCTATCACGTCACCCTGCCCCCGAACTGCCGCCACCGTTGGACCGTGTCCTCTCGCGCCGCCGGAGCCGGCCTCGCCATCGCAGCCCTGAATGAGACCACGGCCCCCCTTCGCACGGGCGGCTTCAACCCCCTGATGCCAGGACACCTGCTGGACTCGGTGGTGTCCAAGATGGAGCCCGGTCAGCGGGGCTGGACCATAGCCGCCGCCCTCGTCGTGCAGCCCAACGGGAGCTGCTTCATCGACGGGTCTGAGCACGTCAACGACCAGCCAACGCTGACCACCCCTGTACGTGTCGAACGCCGTAACGACGGTTGGCACGTTGTCGCCGACGGCCATCCCAAACGCTGGGCCGAGCAGGCACGAGTTCCCACGCGGGGACATATCCAGCTGGCTTCAGCAGTTTTGGGCGGTTTCTCGGTGCGACCACTGGACGCTAGGAAGGGTCGCTAGGAGTTCGCTGAGAAATCCGCACCCAGCCACCGCGATTTCTCAGCGCGAATTCGGATCCGGCTCACGGCGGGCCAAGCCCGCCTACGCCGGAGAATTGCTCCGCAGGCTGCTAGCGCCGCGAGCGACCCTTGACAGCCGTCTGCCCATGCTCGGCTTCACGCGCCAGCATGAACAGATAGTCGGAGAGGCGGTTCAGATAGCGCAGCACCTCGGGGTTTTCCAAACCTCCGGCACGCTGCAGCGTTACCGCACGGCGCTCGGCACGCCGCACCAGACTTCGAGCCACGTCGAGACTGGCGCCGGCCCGGCTGCCTCCTGGAATCACGAAACTGCGAGGGAGCGGGATGCGGGCTTCGAGTTCGGCTACGGCAGCATCGAGCCGTTCCACCATCGCGATGTCCACAGCCGGGAAGTGCTCAACCAGTTTGCCTCGCCGGCCGCGCGCAGTGGCAAGCTCGGCACCCACGGTGAAGAGGTCGCGCTGCAACTCGAGAATGAGAGCCCCTCGATCGGCTGTGTCAGCCTCGCTGCGCGCCACGCCCAGTGCCGAGATGGCCTCATCTAGAGCGCCGTAGGCCTCGGTATGGAGGTCATCTTTCGCAACCCTGCCACCGTAGAGCAGGCTCGTCTCACCCGAATCGCCACCCCGCGTGACGATGCTCATGGCGCCGCAACCTCGTCCGAACCATGACTTCTCCGCCACTCCTCCACCCACTTGCCGGCAGCCATCGTCGCCGTCGTAGCGTCACCGACCGCGGTGGTGATCTGGCGCGTCAACTGGACCCGGACATCGCCGGCCGCAAAGACGCCGGGCACACTTGTCATCAGCGTCAGCGGATCGGCTTTGTAGTACCCCGCGGCGTCGTGGTCGACGTGACGGTCGAGCAATTGGGCATTGGGAACGAAGCCCGCGAAGATGAACACCCCGCCGACATCGAGCGCCGATTTTTTGCCGCTAACGGTGTTGAGCAACTGGATCTGGCTCACCTTGCCATTGCCGGTGATCGATTCGACCACGGTGTCGGTGATGATGTCCACCTTGGGATTCGCACGCAATTCGGCCAGCAACACCGGCTGCGTCCGGAACTCGCTCCGACGGTGGATGAGGGTGACCCGGCTGGCATAACGGGTAAGGAAGGCCGCCTCTTCAACGGCAGCATCTCCCCCGCCGATGACGGCCAGTTCCGCGCCCTTGAAGAAGGCACCGTCGCAAACAGCGCAATACGACACGCCGCGACCGGCGAATTCATCCTCACCGGGAACACCGAGCTTGCGAGGGTTGCCCCCGGCAGTGATGATCACCGCCGGTGCCCGGTACTCGGCATCGGCAGTCTCGGCAACTTTGGTGCCATCGGGTTCGACGCGGACCCTGTTGACGGTGGTCGACACGATCTCGGCCCCAAAGCTCGTCGCCTGCTCGAGCATGGCTTTCGCAAGGTCACCGCCAAGAATCGACTTGAAGCCGGGATAGTCTTCGACCAACTCGGTGTTGAGCAGCTGCCCGCCAGGGATCTTGGCCTCCAAAACGACCGCGTTCAGCATGCTGCGACCGGCGTAGAGCGCGGCGGTGAGGCCCGCAGGGCCAGCGCCGACAATGATGATGTCGTAGTCGTGCGATTCCACTGCGTTAGCCATCCTCTGATGCGTAGAGAGCGGCTGGTGCCGCCTTTGTTTTCACGATACCCAATTTTCGGTGGGGTTCAACAGATGCACTTCGACCAGGCGCCGCAACGCCCGGGCGCGATGCGAGACGCCGTCCTTCTGTTCCTCGGTGGCCTCGCCAAAGGTGACCCCGAGATCGTTGGAGAAAAAACCCGGGTCGTACGCAAAACCGCCGGACCCCTTGGGCTCTACGAGCAACCCGTCGCAACTGCCGCAAGCCACCACCGTTGCCGCACCCGGCCGCGCCAGCGCGACAGCCGCCACGTAGCGAACCCTGCGATCACCGGGACATCGCTTGTCGACCTCGTTTATGAGCCCCACGAGCCGGTCGCGAGGACTGGCGGCACGGCCGAGCCAGCGGGCCGAATGGGGCCCCGGCCAGCCCTGCAGCGCCATGACCTCGATGCCGCTATCGTCGGCCAGTACCGGCATTGCCAGGGCGTTGCATACCTGCTCCGCTTTGGCAATGGCATTGCCGGCATAGTCGTCGGCGGGCTCGATGAGTTCCGCATCAAAGCCGGCCTCGACCAGATCGCAAATCCGCCACGGAACATTGGCCAGCAGCCGCGAAAACTCCGCAAGTTTGCCGGGATTGTGTGTGGCAACAACCAGAGTCGGCTGTCGATTCACGAGATCGGTTGAGAAAGTGCCTGCTGTTGCAGCTCGAATAGCTGGTTTAGGCCATGGCTGGCCAGATCCAATAACGTCATGAAGGCTTCGCTCGAGAACGGCTCTCGCTCAGCCGTCGATTGCAGCTCAATGAATCTGCCGTCGGGTACGCCCACGCAGTTCATGTCCGTATCGGCGGCGGAATCCTCCAGATAACAGAGATCCAGTCGCGGTTCGCCCATAACGATGCCCACCGATACAGCGGCCACCGGCATCCGCAGCGGATCCCTTGCCGTAAGGCCGGCCTCACGTAACTTGGCAACGGCAAGCGCGAGGGCCACCCAGCCGCCGGTGATGGCCGCACAGCGCGTGCCCCCGTCGGCCACCATGACATCGCAGTCGATGGTGATACTGCGCTCACCCAGAGCCGGGAGATCGATCGCGGCCCGCAGCGATCGGCCTATCAGCCGCTGGATCTCAGTGGCACGCCCGTCAACCCGACCCTTGCGACCGTCCCGTCCCGTCCGCGTGAGCGTGGCGCGAGGCAACATGGCGTACTCGGCCGTTACCCATCCCTGACCCGTGCCCTTGAGAAATGGTGGAATCCGCTCTTCTACGGACGCGGCGCAGACGACCCGCGTGTCACCCATGCCGATGAGAACGCTCCCCTCCGCATAGGGCAGCGTGCCGGTCTCGATAGTCATCGGACGGATTTCGTCAGGGGTCATTCGTTTGTCAGGGCGCATGACGCGCAGTCTACGCAAGGCTCCGTCGGCAAGGTTCTAAGCGCGTCAGCGCCGCAGCACCTTGCCCAGAATCAGAACGCTGACCTCAAAAAGGACGAGCAGCGGGATCGCCAGCGCCATTGGAGTGAAGGGATCCGCACCCGGTGTGACGATAAGTGCCACAAAGATGATTCCCACCCATATCACGCGCCGGTGGCTGCGCAAGAACTGCGATGTGGTCAACCCCAGCAAGCCCAGCAGAATGATCGCGATTGGCAGTTCGAAGGTCACCCCGAAGACCACGATCAGCAAGATGAGAAACGAGAGGTACTCGTTGATGTCGGGGAAATAGACGGCGTTGCCATTCAGAAACGTGGCCAAAAAGTTCAAGCCCAGGGGCATAACGAAGTAGGCAAACGCAGCGCCAGCGGCAAACAGAACCAGTGAAGAGGCGATGAACGGACCGGCAAACCGACGCTCTGCCGGGCGCAGTCCCGGCTTCACGAATGTCCATATCTGCCATACGACAACCGGCAGCGCCAGGATGAAGCCCGCGATGGTCGCAACCTTGATTGGAACGGTGAGCCCCTCGGTCGGGCTCGTGAATATCGCCGTCTGGAGCAGGTGGTTGGCCCTGGGCAGGATGTCCTTGAGCGGATGCAGCAGGATGTTGAGCAACCAACCGTTGAAGACGAATGCAACGATCGTCCCTGCCAGCCACGCCAGCATCGAAATGATCAGGACACGGCGCAGTTCCTCAAGATGCTCGACCAGCGTCATACGACGGTCGACCTCGCCGCTCGCCCGCTTCACTTTGCCGTTCGCTCAACCTGTCGTCGCAGGATCAGGCGGGCGTCTTGGGTTCTTCGGAAGAGGTGTCCGCAGGCTTTGCCGCTGCCGGCGCGTCTGTACCGGCAAAGCTGTCCTTGGTTTCCTGAGATGCCTTGCGAAACTCACGAATGGCACGACCCATGCCCGCGCCGATGTCGGGCAGTTTTCCGGGCCCCCAGATTATGAGGACTATGACGAGTAGGATTAGGATAAGCCACAAGTGGCCGGTGCCAAGACCAGGCATGAAGTGTCAGTCTCCTTTGGTGAACCGGTTACTCTACCGGCCGCCCCATGGGCGAAATTCAGTGTAGCACCCGGTTTGATTCGAATCGGAACAAGGCCTACCTGGCGAAAGCCATTGCGGCAGAGGCGGCGCCAATCGCCGCATCGACATCCTCTGGAGTGTGCGCCGCAGACAGGAAGGCGGTCTCGAACTGCGATGGTGGCCAGAAGATCCCGGAGTTACGCCAGGCACGGTGAAGCTCTCCAAAACGCTCTAGATCACTGGTCTGGGCCGTGGCGTAATCGGTAACCGGACCAATTCCGAGAAACGCCGTGACCATGCTGCCGGCCCGGTTGACCACACCCCCCGCCCCCAGTGCCAAGCTCAGACCCGTGGCCAGACGCGCGCCCATCTCCTCGAGTTGCGCATAGACCGAGCCCTCGCGAAGCACATCCAGAACCGCCACACCGGCGGCCATCGCCAGAGGATTACCCGACAGCGTGCCCGCCTGGTACACCGGGCCTGACGGAGCCACCTGCTCCATGAGGTCGCGGCGCCCCCCGTAGGCGCCAACGGGCAGACCCGCACCGATGATCTTGCCCAGGCAGGTGAGATCCGGCACCACGCCGTAGAGTTCCTGGGCACCCCCATAGGCAACCCGAAAGCCGGTCATGACCTCGTCGAAGATGAGTACGGCACCGTACTTCGTGCACAGTTCTCGAAGGCTTCGCAGGTAGCCGCCGCGAGGCGGCACGCAGCCCATGTTTCCCGCCACTGGTTCCACGATGACGGCGGCCACCTGATACTCGTCCATGGCACGTGCCATCGCCACAACGTCGTTGTAGGCCACGACAACCGTATCCGCAACCGCCCCCGCAGGGACGCCAGGAGAGCCCGCGATGGACAGGGTGGCAACTCCTGAGCCTGCGCCGGCCAGCAACGCATCGGCGTGGCCGTGGTAGCAGCCGGCGCACTTGACGATGATGTCCCTCCCCGTCGCGGCACGCGCCAGACGCACGGCCGACATCGTCGCCTCGGTTCCGGAGTTGACGAAACGGACCATCTCGATGGACGGCATAGCAGCCACGATGCGATCGGCAAGGCCGATCTCGATTTCGGATGTGGCACCAAATGCGACACCGCGACCGAGTTGCTCGGCCAGAGCGTCGACCACCGCGGGATGGTTGTGGCCGAGGATATGCGGCCCGTAGGCCAGGACGAAATCGATGTACTCGCGACCGTCGGCATCGGTCACATGGGCGCCCTGAGCCGCAGCCACCACCGGCGGCTCACCGCCGACCGCGTTAAAGGCGCGCACAGGACTGCTCACCCCTCCGGGGAGGATCCGGCGCGCCCGCTCCATCAACTCGCGGGAGCGATTGGCTGTCAACGTTACTTCTGCTCCGCCACGGTGACTGTTTCCATGATGTCGCCCTTGGCGATCCGCGAAGCAACGTCCAGACCGCTTTCCACATTGCCAAAGAGGTTGTATGAAAGCGGGAAGCCGTTGTCGGTGGTGTCGATGAAGAACTGCGACCCGTTGGTATTGGGACCGCTGTTGGCCATGGCAATCGTGCCTGCCACGTACTTTCCCTGCACGGGCTCGTCCTTGAATTGGTATCCCGGACCACCGTTACCGTCGCCCTTGGGATCGCCCCCCTGGATAATGCCAATCGAGCCGCTGCAACTCTGATCGGCAGGATTGGGACAGACCCGGTGAAAGGTCAGACCGTCGTAGAAGTGATTGCGTGCCAGGGTGACGAAGTTGTTGACGGTATTGGGGGCCAGCGCCGGTTGCAGGCAGAGAACGATGTCACCCTGGGCGGTATGAATGGTGGCGCGGTAGAGCTTGGCCGTATCGATGGTCATCGGCGGAGCCGCACTGTATACGTGGATATTCGCAGGCGCGTTCAGAGGCTCCAATGGAGCGCCGAATTGCGCTGTGGCACAGGGAGATGCATTGGGACCAGAAGCAGAGGCACTGGATGTAGCCATAGCCGACACACTCGGCGTTGCCGACGCCTGCCGGGTAGAGCCATTGGCCCCGTTGACATACACAACGCCAAGCACGACGATAACCGCCGCTACGGCCAGGCTCGACAGAGCGAAGACCTTGTTTTTCGGCATAGATGGGTCGGGCACGAGTAAATCCTCCGTGAACTAATCAGCTCGCTTTACAACGACGTTGCAAGCCAGCGCGCCGCTTGGCGCGCGTCGTAAGTAATGATGAGATCGGCGCCGGCGCGGCGGATTGCCGTCAGCGACTCCAGCACGGCAGCCTGCAGATCGAATGCGCCTGCCGTCGCGGCGGCGTGAAGCATGGCGTACTCGCCACTGACGCAATAGGCCGCCAACGGCAGGTCGGTGATATCGCGCACTCGCGCCACTACGTCGAGGCAGGTCAGCGCCGGCTTGACCATCACCATATCGGCACCCTCCTCGATGTCGAGCAAGGTTTCGCGCACCGACTCGCGAACATTGGCCACGTCCATCTGGTAGCCACGGCGATCGCCCTGTTTGGGGGCACAGTCGGCGGCATCCCTAAAGGGTCCGTACATCACCGATGCAAACTTGGCGCTGTAGGCTAGGATCGCCGTGTCGGAGAAGCCTGCCGCGTCCAGCCCTTCCCGAATCGCCGCGACCTGGCCGTCCATCATCCCGCTGGGGGCGATGACGTCGGCGCCGGCATGAGCCTGCGCCACAGCCGCACGTGCGTACAACTCGATGGTGGCGTCGTTGTCAACCGATCCATCGGCCAGAAGCACACCACAGTGGCCGTGATCGGTGTACTCGTCCAGACAGTTGTCGGCAATGATGACCAGATCGTTGCCGAACTCCTGACGCAGGCGGCGGATCGCCCGCTGCACGATTCCCTCGGAGTTCCAGGCCTCCGATCCCTTGGAGTCCTTACGTGCGGGAACGCCAAAGAGCAGGACCGCACCGATTCCGGCATCCACCGCGTCATGGGCCGAGCGCACCAGCGAGTCCAGGCTCTCCTGGTACTGGCCGGGCATCGAGCCGATCTCGACCGGGGACGTACCCCCCTCACGGACGAACATCGGGCAGATGAGATCGGCGGCGCTGATCCGCGTCTCGCGCACGAGGCGGCGCAGGGCCAGAGTACGGCGCAGGCGGCGTGGCCGTTCGGCAGGGAAGCTCATGGATGAAGAGACTACCTGGCGGGCTAGGCCAGATGTCCTGCAAGCGCGTCGACCAGCCCAGCTCCAGTGTGGACGCGAGCTACGACGTCGACATGGAGCCCCAGTCGCCGGGCCACCGCCGCCGTGGCCTCGCCAATGCATGCGATCACAACACCGTTCAGTCGAGTCCCAGATCCGATAGCGGCAACAGTCGCCGCCACTGCGCTGCCGCTAAGGAAGGTGATGGCATCGATTCCGGCAGCCAGTGCGACGTCCAGGGCCGCTGCCGCATCGGGACGGCTCACGGTGCGGTACATGGCCAGCGTTTCGACCTTGACGCCGGCCTCCCGCAACCGATCCGCCAACCCGGGGGCCATTTCCGCCTGGAGCAGCAAAAAGTGGCGTCGAGAGGTATCACCGGCAAGAAGCTCACCGGCAAGCGCACTCGCGGTGAAGTCAGAGGGAGAACGCTCGGGTTGAATGCCTGCTCGACGCAGGGCTTGGACGGTTCGAGGCCCCACCGCCCAAACCCGGACCCTCCCGGTCAAGACGTCGGCAAGCTCAACCAGATGACGAGCGGCATTGGCACTCGTGAGGACGATATCGGTGGCCCGCCCACACGCTGCCCGCAACTCAGCCATGTCGACCAGATCCTCGATGGCAATGACCGGCACCGCCACCACCGTGGCACCACGGTTCCGAAGCTCCAAGACCAACGCACCGGCTTGCATCTCAGGTCGCGTGACCATAACCCGGCGACCGCGAAGAGCCTCGCTCATATCAAGCGTTCAGGTTCCTGGCAGCCAGTTCCCCAAGCGCTTGTGGTGCATCGATCTCGCCGGCCACCTCAACATGGCGCAACTCCCCGGCAACCTCTAGTGCCGCTGAGAGCACAAGGCGACCATCCTCGACCCGCGCAAAGGCTCCGAGCGGAAGCAGGCAGCCGCCGCCCAGCACAGCCAGCAGGGTGCGCTCGGCGACAATGGCGGTACGGGTCATGCCGTGGTCGGCAGCCTCGCCAATGGACACGGCAACGTGGCTGCCCTCGCAAACCTGCAGTGCTATGGCCCCCTGAGCCGGAGCCGGCACAAAGAATCTGGGATCCAGGCGTTCGGTAATGCAGTCGCCAATGCCGAGGCGGTCGAGCCCGGCACAAGCGATCAGCAACGCGTTGACAGCCCCCTCCCGGAACTTGCGCAGGCGGGTATCGACATTGCCTCGAATTGGCACCACCTGGACACCCGGGTTTGCGGCTCGAGCCATTGCCGCACGTCGCGGACTGCTGGTGGCCACCCGGCTGCCCACGGGCAACTCGGCCAGACGAACACCGCCGGCACTTACCAGTGCGTCCCGGGGATCGGCACGCTCCAGGTACGCCGCCACCATCAGCGTTGGAGCGAGTTCTCCGGGCAGATCCTTGGCGGAGTGAACCGCACAATCGGCCCGGCCGTCCAGCAGCGCTCGCTCGATCTCAGCGGTGAACCACCCCTGCCCCTCCATCGACGCCGCCGGCGTGTCCCAGTTACGGTCGCCAGAGGTTTCGACGACGACCACGTCGATGTTCGTGAGCCCGGCGGATTTGAACACCGCAACCGTCAAATCCGTCTGTGCCAGCGCCAGCCGGCTGCCACGGGTGACTAAACGGAGCCGCGATCCGTCACCCCTCATGAGGCGGCGTCCCGCACCGGCCCGTCAGGCGCCACCTGGCTGTCCGCAACGACAGCACCGCCATCGAGTTCAAAGATTTCACGGATGGCCTGCACTGCAACCGGATCGCCGGCATGGGTGCGTAGATGCCCAATCGGCGCGTGAAGCAACTTGCGAACCAGGCTCTGCGTGAGCTGGTCGATGCGCTCGACCGCCATGCCGTCGAGATCGGGCATGCGACCAAGACTGCGCCCCATCTCTTGATGGCGAAGTATTTCCGCCCGCTCGACCAGCGCAGCGATGGTGGGATCGGCCCCCTCACGGTGACGCAGTCTCTCCGCTATGCGCGAAACCTCGGCCTCGACAATCGCCTGCGCTTCGGGTATGGCTTGCCGGCGTGCGTCCATGCCATCCTCCACGCGCCCCCCCAGCTCATCGATGTCGATCAAGGTGACGCCCGGAACTCCGGCGGCGGCCGGTTCCACATCACGAGGCACAGCCAGATCAATGACGCAGAGCGGTCGACTCTGGCGCCGGGCCTGCCAGAGGCCCATGTCACGAGCCGTCAACACGGGTGCGGTCGAGGACGTCGAGGCGATCACCAAATCAATTCCAGCCACTGCATCGAGGATGGCAGCACGTTCGATGGCAATCCCACCGATGTCAGCGGCGAGATGGCGTGCCGATTCCGACCGCGAGGTCACATGGACGCGAGCGCCCATCTGGATCAGCCGGCGCGCCGCCAAACGGTTCATCTTGCCGGCGCCAATCAGAAGCACACCGACCCCACGCAGATCGCCCACGCTGGCCCTGGCGATATCAAGAGCCACCCCGGTCAGGCTGCCTGTGCCGTGACCAATTGCCGTTTTCGTGCGCACACGCTTGCCGGTCTCGATGGCACCCCGAAAGACGATGTCGAGGTCGGCGCCCAAAATGCCGGCGTTTGCCGCAAGACGATGCGCCGCCCGCACTTGACCGAGCACCTCTGCCTCACCCACCACCATCGAGTCAAGACCGGTGGCGACATGACACAGATGAGAGATGGCGGCCGTTTCGCGATAGGTCACCAGATGCTCGGCCAGAGCACCATTGCCGGGATCCAGGTAACGCCCCAACTTTGTCGCCACCTGACCGGCAAGTTCATCGGTGCTGCAAGCAACGTAGAACTCGGTTCGGTTGCATGTGGACAGCACCGCCGCGCCTGCGATGCCGGCATGGCCCACAAGGTGCCGTAACAGGTCAGGAGCCTCGGCGGCGCTTACAGAAGCCCGCTCGCGCAAGCCCAGCGGAGCACTGTGGAAGCTGAGCCCGGCGGCTACGAGATGCATGTTGAAAAAGCCATGGTGGAAAGACTCAATTCTACGCAGCACCATGCGAACGCGTTTGAGGTATACGGGCTAAGATGGATGCATCGTGCTGAAGAAGGAATGCCGTTGAACCCCGATGCCACAGGGGTACCGTTGATGAGTGACGGCGGCGGAACGGTTGCGGACGGAGATCTCTCGTCCATTGAGCGCCGGCATCAAAACGGACGCCGGCGGAGCAACATCCCTGTCGGGGACACATTCGTAAGCCGGCTGGGGCCCTCCGGGACCGAGCTTTTCGCGGCAATCGACGACCTTGAAACCCCGATGGACATGCAACGACCGGGGTCGAACACCCCAATCGAGCAGCTCCATTTCGTCGCCCTCGACTGTGAGACCACCGGACACACCCCGCATCGTCTCGTCGAATTGGGCGCCGTCGCATTCACCCTCGACCAGCACCTCATGTCGTTCGAGACCCTGGTGCATTCCACCGACTACATCAATCCGTTTGCCCGGCGCATCCACGGTATCAGCAGAGAAACGCTGGGCGGTGCCCCACCCATGGACCGCGTGCTGGCACGGTTCCACCGTTTCATCCACGGAGCGGTGCTGGTAGAGCATTCCGCCGACGCCTTCGATACCCGCCTCATCGCCCAAACGCTACGCGAACCGCTTGACAACGACAATCTCGACACGTCGCGTCTCGCCAGTCAGATCTGGGATCTGCATGACACGATCGGATTGGAGCGGCTGTGTGCCCAACTCGACGTCCATCACCGCCGCCCCCACCATGCGCTCGCCGACGCCGAGGCCACCGCCGAATGCTTCGTAGCCCTGATCGCCCTGGGTCGCGAACGCTTCGGCTGGCAGACACTGGCGGATCTGCTCGCCAGCGGTGCGCCCCCTGCCCCCCGCGCCCTGGCTGAGTCGGGCACCAAAATCAGTGCGGCCAATAACGGGACACAAGCCAGACATCCCCGGCGACGCCGTGGAGGCCGGGGCGGCCGCGGACGTAAGCCCGACGAGAACACGACCGTCGCCTAACAATCACGGGGCAACCGGACTCCAACTGGATCGTTCCGTCTTCATTTGACACCACAGCAATTCGAATCTACGATCACCACAATCCAGTCTCACCATGCGATTGAGGTGATCGCAGTCACAACACGGACTCACAGTGGGGTTTTACGCCATGCTATCCAGGCTCTCAATAGCGGAGCGCATCGCCGGGGTCGCAGCGCTGGTCGGCGTACTTGCCAGCTTCCTCACGTGGTACGGCTACACGGATGGCGCTTTGCAGGTATCCGTCAACGGCTTTCGCGCGTCGCTGCTAGGAGATGTCTTCTTCGCCGCCAGCGCGACCGTGGTCGGGCTCGTGGCGGCGCGGGCGCGTCTGATCTCGGTCGGCCGCATCGATCCACGCGTATGGTCGGCTTGTGCGATCACCGCCACGGCATCGGCCGGCCTGCAACTGGTACTCACGCCGATCTTCGGCAGAAGCCTCCACTCGGGGCTGTTGCTGGCTCTCGCCACCGCTTTGGTCATGCTCTGGACGGTACGCAAACATGCCGGAGAGCACGACATTCCCATCGCGGCCATCTACTGAGATTGCATGGATTCGTCCACTACTGGCATCATCCACACTTCATCAACACTGATTTCGGGGGTCTAGAACCATCATGGTTATCGGCGGAAAGAAGTTGTCCATGGGCGACATGCTCGTTGGGATTGGCGGCCTGGTCGCATTAATCGCCACGTTCCTACCCTGGTACAGCGTCAGCTACAGCTGCAGTGGACCGTATTGCGCCGGATTCGGCGGGAGTGCTTCGACCAGTGGGTTCTACGGTTGGGGCATCCCGTACTTCATGGCAACCCTAGTACTGCTGGCCCTCTTCGCGCTGAGGCTCTTTGCGCTGCAACTCCCCGCTCTGCCCTTGCAGGATTGGCTGATCTTCGTGATCGTCGGTGCCGTCATGCTGGTCGGCGCGGTGTTCTTCTGGCTTCTATACGTCAGCGGTTCGAGTAGCAGCGGCTTCGGGTACTCGGCAGGACCGTCGTTTGGTCTCTTCATCGGCCTCGTGGCCTCGCTCGCAGCACTCATCGGTGGCTTCCTCAAGAAGACCGATCCACAGCCCGCGACCAAGCCGCTCAACTTTGCCACCGCACAGCCGGTCGGCACCTACGCGCCCCTGCAGCCGCCCCAGTACGCGGCTCCGCCCGTCGCCCCGCAGGCCCCACCGCAAGCGCCTCCTGCC
>JACWAJ010000049.1 GCA_014874355.1 bacterium
CACGTCGAATGCGGCGTGTGGGCAACTACGTGCCACCCTCGAACGGCGGCGCACAGTCCAGCCGGACGGTTCGCTGTCACCGCCAGCACGGCCGTCGCGGAGGACACCGGCGCCAGTCTGAGCCCTGTTGGGCGCTCAGCGCGCGGGCTTGGACTGGGTGCGGATGCAGCGGGTGCACATGCGTACCTTCAGTGAACGCCCGGCGACGAACCGGGTGACCACGTGGAGGTTGGGCATGAAGCGGCGCTTGGTGTGCACCTTGGAGTGGCTGACGTTGTTACCCGTCATCGGGCCTTTTCCACAGAGTTCGCAGCGCTGGGACATCGTGGTTTCCTGAATATTGGATTGGTGGGGAACCCCAGTCAGACCGTTGCCGCATACTAGAATGCGGCCTGCCACCACAAGGTGGCGAAAAGCGCGCGTAGCGACGCGAGCGACGCGAGAATAACACAGGGGTCCGATGTGACGACCAAGGTTAGAGCTCCTGGAGCGCTCTCCCGCACTGCCTCGCTGGGGCGGATCGAGGTTTCGCCGCGTGTGGTGGGGTCGGTTGTCGGCCACGCCGCCACCGAGTGCTACGGCATCGTGGGGATGGCCGCTCGCGGCTTGCGCGACGGGTTGGCCGAGCGCCTCAACCGTGACAATCTGCACCGGGGGGTTGTCATCGAAGCCGGTGACGATGGCCTTGTCATCGACCTCTATGTGATCGCCCAGTACGGCACCCGCGTCAGCGAAGTGGCTCGGAACCTGATGAGCGTGGTCAAATACGCCAGCGAGAAGAGCCTAGGCTTGGCGGTTCGTGCTGTGAACGTCAATGTGCAAGGGATCCATATGGAGAATCCCGATGCCTCGCGGTAACGCGGTCAGTCCGGGGCTGACCGTACTTGCGCAATCTCTCGACGAGATCGACGGCGTTCAGGTGCTGAATGGGCTGCGTAGCGCCCTGGCGTACTTGCATGCCAACCAGGAGCAGGTCAACGACCTCAATGTTTTTCCCGTGCCCGATGGTGACACGGGTTCGAACATGTACCTCACGCTGTGCTCGGCGGTGGAGGAGGCGCAGCGGGCCGCCGATGCCCAATCGGCCGGGGCGATCCTGGCTGCCGTCGCCCACGGCTCGCTCATGGGGGCGCGCGGCAACAGTGGCGTCATCCTCTCGCAGATACTTCGAGGCTTGGCCGAGTCGGTCGGGCAGGAATCGCGCATTGACGCTCGCGCCTTGGCGGACGCGCTGGTAGAGGCGGCTTCGGTCGCCTATCGCGCGGTCATGAAGCCCACCGAGGGAACCATTCTCACCGTGGTGCGTGAGGCTTCTCAGGCGGCGCGCGCCGCCGCCCGCGAAACCGATGACATCCGAGTGGTTCTCGACCGTTCCGTCGGCGAGGCGCACGCTGCGGTGGAGCGGACGACAGGTCAACTTGCCGTACTGCGCGAGGCCGGCGTGGTCGATGCCGGCGGGTTTGGGCTGGCCATCATCCTCGACGGATTCGCCGTGGCGCTCACAAAGATGGGGTCGGAAGAGGCGCTGGCGCTACTGGGCCGGCAAGCCGGAGAACCTGTCGTACGCACGCCTGGTGAACCAATTGAAATGGACGAATTCTTGACCCCGCGGCGTGGTGCGGCGTCGGTGGCGGAGAGGGAGGAGGGCTGGGGCTATTGCACGGAGTTCCTCATCCATGGTCCCGGTCTCGATGTCGACGAGTTGCGCAAGGTGCTCGCGCCGCTTGGAGAGTCGACCCTGATAGTTGGTGACGCCGACCTTGTCCGGATCCATATCCACACTGCTGATCCAGCGACGCTCATCACGATGGCCGCTTCGCGCGGACGGTTGAGCAAGCTCAAGGTCGAGGACATGACCGCCCAGCACCACGAGGTTCTCGAGCGCGCCGAAGCAACCCAGGCGTTGCCGGTGTCGGAAGCGCACCCGCGCAACTCGCTTGCCGTCGTCCCGGTGGCCCCCGGCAGCGGTTTTCATGAAATCTTCACAGGTCTGGGCGCCGCCGCCATTGTCGAAGGCGGGCAGACCATGAACCCGTCGATCGAGAATATTCTCAATGCGGTGCGTGCGGCCAATGCGGACTCGGTGATCCTACTGCCCAACAACGGCAACGTCATCCTTACGGCACAGCACGTCAACGACATTGCCGACGATATCGACGTGGTCGTGGTCCCGACGCGAAACATTCCCCAAGGAATCAGTGCGTTGCTGGCGCTCGATCCGACGGCGTCGGCGAGTGAGAACGCGAAACGCATGCGGGTCGCAGTGCATGCGGTGACATGCGTCGAGGTTACGCGTGCTGTTCGGGATAGCAGCATCAACGGTTTCGACATCAAGAGTGGCGATGTCATGGCACTCGTCGACGGGGAGATTGCCCAGGTCGGCAGCGGCTACCAGGAGGTCATCGAGGCCGTGCTGGCCAATGTTGAGACCATGCCCGAGTTGGTCACGTTGTATCGCGGCGCCGGAACCGACGAAGCCGAGGCCGGAGATCTCGTCAGTGCCCTTGCGGCGCGTTTTCCGGGGGTGGAACTGGAACTCCATGTGGGCGGCCAGGACCACTATCCCTACGTCCTGTCTCTGGAGTAGCCCGCATGATTCATCTGGTCACCGACAGCACCTCCGATTTCACGCCTGCAGAGTGCAAGTCGCTTGGCGTGCGATCCGTTCCGCTCACAGTGCGATTTGGCGATGAGCAATTTCGCGATGGCATCGACCTCAGCACCGACGACTTCTACCGCCGGCTTACCTCCGATGGCGTGTTCCCGACAACGTCACAGCCGTCTCCAGATGCCTTCACCACCATTTACCGTGAGCTTCTTGCAACTCCTGGTGACGTGGTGCTCAGCATTCACATCTCGGCAAAGCTGAGTGGCACCCTTCCGTCTGCCAGCCTTGCGGCGCAGGATTTCGATGGCCGGGTGACGGTCTTCGACTCGCAGAGCGTGAGCGCTGGTCTTCAGCACTCCGTGCGCACCGCGGCGCGGATGGTCTCCGACGGTTTCGACACTGCGGAGATCGTGGAGGCACTGGAATCGCGTCGCGATGTCTCTCGCATCTACGTTCTCCTCGACACCCTGACGTACCTGCACCGAGGCGGTCGCATCGGGGGTGCCGCCGCGTTTCTTGGCGGTGTTCTGGGCGTCAAGCCCGTGATTCAAATCCGCGACGGAGTGGTTCAGCCGCATAGCCGGGTGCGCAGTCACTCGAAGGGTTTGGCGGCGTTGGTCGATCTCGTCAACGACGCCGGGCCGCTCGCGGCGCTAACGGTTGTGTACTCGACAACGCCCGATGTGGCCGCGAACATTGCCGGGCAACTCCAGACGTCCCATCCCGCCCTCGCGGTGCATGCGGCTCAGGTTGGGCCGGTGGTGGGCACCTATGCGGGGCCTGGGGCAATCGGCGTGGCTGTTGTCGAGGATTGAGGCCGGTTGACGCGGTCGGCAGTCCTGAGCCTGGGTCCACCGTGAGCCACTCGCAACTCGACACTCCGGTCACTGCGCTTCCCGGGGTTGGAGCGCGTCAGCGCCCCCGTTTCGAACGTCTCGGGCTGAGCACCCTTCGCGACCTGCTCTTTCACCTGCCGCGCCGCTACGAGGACACGCGGGATGTCGTGCCGGTGTGCCAGTTGACGCCGGGCGCCGTGCAGACGACGCGGGCACGAGTTTCAGGTGTTCGCATGCATCGTAGTCCGCGGCGCGGCATGGTGCTCGTGGAGGCGGTCCTGGAGGATTCCACTGGCAGCGTCGGCGCCGTGTGGTTCAACCAGCCATTCTTGACCAAGCAGTTGTACAACGGCATGGATCTAATCCTCAGCGGTCCGGTGAAGGTGTCTCGCACTGGTTTGCAGTTGCAAAACCCAAAGTTCGAGCGCCACCGGGGCGAACAACAGCATGTGGGTACGTTTGCCGCTGTCTACCGAGAAACCGAGGGCTTGACGTCACGCTACCTGCGTTCACTCATCGAGTCTGTGTTGCCGGCCGCGAACATGGTCCCAGACGTTCTGCCCCCCGCTGTGCGTGCGAGTGAGGGACTCATCCCGATTGCCCAAGCTCTACGGGATATTCACAATCCGTCGTCGCCTGATGTCGCCATTCGTGCCCGAGAGCGCATTGCGTTCGAAGAATTGTTCCTGTTGCAACTCGCGGCGCAGCGTGCCCGGCGCCGCCGGCTCGGCTCCAGTGGAGTGGTCATCCCCTACGACGTCAAGGTTGCACGGCATTTTGCCGAGTCTCTCCCCTTCAAACTCACCGACGGTCAGCGCGTGGCGGGGCACCAGATCCTGGCCGACATGGCGGGCAGTGGTGCCATGAACCGGCTGCTACAGGGGGATGTCGGCAGTGGCAAGACCGCGGTCGCCGCACTGGTGGCGTTGATGACCCATGCCGCCGGCCACCAGACCACGTTCATGGCGCCAACTGAAATCCTCGCTCGGCAGCATCACGCAACGCTGGACAGTCTGCTCACGCCGCTTGGTCTGACTCCGCGACTACTTGTCGGCAGCACATCGGCACGGGCTCGTCGTGAGGTTCTGAACGGCCTTGCCGGTGGGCACGACACGCTGGTGGTGGGTACGCATGCGCTCCTCGAAGATGACGTCGTGCTGGCCGACCTGGGACTGGTCATCGTCGATGAGCAGCACCGCTTTGGCGTGGCGCAGCGTCAGCGACTACGCCAGAAGGCAGAGCAGATGCCCAACTTCCTGGCCATGACGGCGACTCCGATACCGCGATCGCTGGCACTGACACTCTACGGCGATGTCAATATCAGCGAGTTGCGCGAGTTACCGCCGGGACGCACGCCGGTGGTCACTCGGGTGGTGCCGGCTGCTGAGCGTCAGGGAGCCTACGACTTCGTGCGCCGGCAGGTGGGCGAAGGGCGCCAGGTATTTGTCATCTGCCCACTCATAGAGGAATCCGACAAGCTTGGGGTCAAGAGTGCGACGGCGGAGTTCGAGCGGTTGCGTAGCGACATCTTCCCCGACCTCCGTCTTGATTTGTTGCACGGCCGGTTGCCGGCCAGGGAAAAAGACGAGCGGATGCGGCGCTTCGCCACCGGTGAAACCGACATTCTCGTGGCGACATCGGTCGTGGAAGTTGGCGTCGACGTACCCAATGCCTCGGTGATGCTGATAGAGGCTGCTGAACGCTTCGGTTTGGCTCAACTCCATCAGTTTCGCGGTCGTGTCGGCCGCGGTGCTCACAAGTCTCATTGCCTGCTCTTCGACAGCGGTGAGGACGACGGTTCCATACAGCGGCTCAGTGCCGTGGCGGCCACTGAGAGCGGCTTCGACTTGGCCGAGCTCGATCTCCGTCTACGCGGACCCGGTGACGTTGTGGGGTTACGCCAGCACGGCCTTCCCGAGATGCACGCCGCCGATTTGCTCGACGTTGCCATGGGAAGGCGCGCGCGTACAGCCGCCGAAGGATGGTTGGACGCCGATCCCAACCTACAGGGCTATCCTCCACTGGAGGCAGCAATGGATGCCTATCGTGCCGTCTTCGATTTGGATTAAGAGGCCCCGCCAAACCATGCCCGAAACACGGATCACTGCAGGCGAGTGGCGGGGAAGGGTTATCGGCACGTCGCGAGGCCAAGCATTGAGGCCGACCCGCTCACTTGTGCGCGAAGCGCTCTTCAACATCGTGGGTGCCGAGGTCGAGGGCGCGCGCATGCTGGATATCTATGCCGGAGCCGGAGCGGTGGGTTTCGAGGCGCTGTCTCGAGGTGCGGCACATGTGACCTTCATCGACCGGCAGCGTTCGGCGGCAGACCTTATAGCGGCCACCGTGGCACGCTTCGGTTGTGCGGAACGCTGCGACCTGGTTGTGGCCGATGCTGTGGCCTGGCTGCGCGGACGGGGACAGCAGTGTCTGAAATCCATCGACATCTGTTTTCTCGACGCCCCCTACCAGGACGACTCGGTCGTCAATTCGCTGGCGTTACTTGGCGGCTCACCGCCACCGCTCGTGGTATGCGAACATCATCGCGACCGGAAGATCGCGGAGCGAATCGGCCGGCTCGAAAGGGTGCGGCAAGCCCGCTACGGGCTTACCACGCTCAGTTTCCTCAGGCCCCACAAGGGAGACGGCACTCAGTGAGCGAACGCATCGCGGTGTATCCCGGCAGTTTCGATCCGGTGACCCTTGGTCATATCGACATTTTGGAACGTGCAACCCTCATCTTCGACAAGGTTGTAGTGGCTGTGCTCAAGAACTCCGACAAGACGCCCCTCTTCTCCACTGCGGAGCGGGTCGAACTGTTGCGCCAGTCGATCGGGGATAATCCGCGAGTGGACGTGGCCACGTTCGAAGGTCTCACAGTGGAGTTCGCAAAGCGAGTTGGAGCCACTGCTCTTGTTCGCGGACTGCGTGTGGTCAGTGACTTCGAAAGTGAATTTCAGATGGCGCTGATGAACCGGCGTCTGGCACCAGCCATCCATACGGTCTTCCTGATGACGTCGTTCGCCAATGTATTCATCTCCTCGTCGATCATTCGCGAGGTGTGCAGTATCGGTGGCAACATCGATGGTCTGGTGCCATCCGCTAGTGCCGCCGCTCTGCGGCAGCGCTTCGGCTCTTTCTCGGAGGTCTCATGACACAAGCCAGCCCCCCAACCGACATTCCCAACACCGGGCCTTCCAGTCTCGACCTGATAGACGGGATCGAGACACTGGTCAGCGAAGGTCGCCGGATTCCGTTCAGCGCCAGTGTGGTCGTCAATGAGGATCGCCTGATCGAAATCATCGACCAGATTCGCCTCGGTATGCCCCAAGAACTCGTCGATGCACACCACACTGTCGTGGACCGTGACCGGATCATCGCCGCCGCCGAGGAGGAGGCCGGATTCATCCTCACGAATGCGCAAGATGACGCCGAGAAGTTGGTTGCGGCGGCAAAGAGCGAGTCGCTTGGCCTTGTCACCGAGGCACACCAGGAGGCCGCCGCCCTCACCGCCGACCATGAGATCGTCTCCGCCGCCAAGCGGCGAGCCGATGAGCTTGTGGCGGATGCAGAGGCCCGGGCAGTCGAGGTGCGCAGTCAGGCCGACGCCTATGCGCGTGAGGTCATGCAAGAACTCGAAGGGAATCTCAATCGGGCTCTGGTGACCGTTCACAAGGGGCTGGACGCTCTGCCCGCACCGGGTAAGCACCACCGCCACAAGCACAAGTAGCCGGTTGCTGCTCGAAGCACGGCGTCACCATGGAACCCGGCAGCCGTCGAGGCTCGGTATACTTTGTCCCCGTTGCGCTGCCCCGACGGTAAAGTGCGCGCCAAGACTTTCCGAGCCATGAGCTCGGGCCGGAGATCCCATGCCAGTCCCCAAGCAACGAACTTCAAAGCGCCGTCGCGATATCCGGCGCGCGCATGATGCCCTGGAGTTGCCCAGTCTCAATCCCTGTCCCCAGTGCCGCCAGCCACGTTTACCTCACCGTGTCTGTCCCAACTGCGGCTCCTACAAGGGCCGTGAGGTCATCGTCACCGAATAGGTGCGGGGCGGTGCTGCACCGCCGCTACGTGATAGACCTGTGATTCGAATCGCACTCACGTTTCCCGGCCAGGGCAGCCAAGCTGCAGGAATGGCCGAGGGCCTCTTCGACATGCCGCTGACCAAGAGGCTGTTCGATGTCGCCGATGCAGCGGGTATCGATTTGCGGACTGCGCTCAGTGGCGATGATGCAGGTCTGCGCCCTACCGAAGTGGCCCAGCCGGCATTGTTCCTTGTCGAAGTCGTCCTCAACTCGATGCTGCCACATGGCATTGAATTGCTGGGGGTTGCGGGGCACAGCGTAGGGGAGTACGCGGCGCTCGTAGCCGCAGGCGTTATCGATGCCGAAACCGGCATGAAGCTCGTCGTAGAAAGGGGTCGAGCCATGGCTGCCATGCGCGAAGGCACTATGGCCGCGATTTTGGGACTCGATCCTTCCGCCGTCGATGCGATCTGCCAGAGCATAAATACCGGTCCGGACAAAATCGTGGTTGTGGCCAACTTCAATGCACCGGGTCAAACCGTCATCAGCGGCACGGCCACCGGCGTTGCCGCCGCCGGCGAACTGGCGCGGGAGCGGGGAGCGCGACGCTTTGTGCCGCTTAACGTCAGCGGTGCATTCCACTCGCCGTTGATGGCCGGTGCGGCTCGGGAGTTCACCAGGATCATCGAGTCGGTCCCGCTTCGCAATGCTGCCATCCCCGTCGTTTCCAACGTGGACGCTCAAGCGGTGAGGTGCGCCGTAGACATCCGTCACCGGCTTTGCCGCCAACTTGTGGCGCCGGTACGCTGGAGCGGATGCGTGGCCCAACTGGCGGGTCTGGGAGTCGATGCACTTGTAGAGGTCGGTCCCGGGACCGTCCTCAGCGGGCTTGCCAAGCGCATAGCGCCCGGTCTGGACACCATCAATGTGGCCACGCCGCAGGCGGCACTGGAGCTGGTGCGTGAATGGGGGGGGCGGGCCCGATGAGCTGGCGCCCGCTCGCCGGCCAGGTGGCTCTCGTCACCGGGGCTTCGCGTGGAATTGGCCGTGCCACCGCGTTGGCACTGGCGGAGGCCGGTGCTTGCGTTGCCGTGGGGTACAACTCGCGGTCGGAGGATGCCGAGGCCGTAGCTGTCGAGATTCGCGGTCACGATGTCGCGGCTGTCGCACTGGATGCCGATCTTGGAGATAGTGCCGTCGCAGCGGGACTCGTGGCTCGCACCATAGCGGCGCTAGGCGGGCTTGACATCGTCGTCAACAACGCTGGGATAACCCGTGACAATCTGGCGTTACGGCTCTCGGATACCGAGTGGTCGGAGGTCATCGCCGTCGACCTCACCGCCGCCTTTGCGATCTGTCGTGCCGCTCTCAGGCCGATGCTGCGTCAGCGTCACGGCCGGATCATCAATGTTTCCAGTATCGCAGGCGTGATGGGCAATCCCGGCCAGGCCAACTACTCCGCTGCCAAGGCCGGTCTCATCGGTCTCACCAAGGCCCTGGCACGTGAAGTCGCTTCGCGCTCCATCACGGTAAACGCGGTCGCCCCGGGGTTCATCGAAACCGACATGACGCTGGCCTTGGGCGAGAGCGTCAAGACTGGTGCGCTCGCAAGCATTCCCTTGGGGCGCATCGGCAACCCTGCCGAGGTGGCTGCGGCCATTCGGTTCCTGGCGCTTCCCGAGGCCAGCTACATCACCGGCCATGTCTTGCAAGTAGACGGTGGCCTGGGCGCATGACCACGACTGGTACACCACCGGACAAAAAACCGCCGGTATTCGTTGACGGCGCCAGCGGTCGTTTCGCCTTCGTACCCCCTGTCAACGACGATATCGTGTCTAATCAACCAGAGACAGCCCCCCCCGCAGCCCCACAACAAGGAACCAACGATGCCCGACATGACACTGGAGAGGTTCAAGCAGATCGTGGTCGACCAGCTCGGCGCGGAGCCGGCGCAGGTGACGATGGAAGCATCGTTCGTGGACGACCTCAACGCCGACAGTCTGGACCTGGTGGAGTTGATCATGGCGTTCGAGGAGGAGTATCAGATGGAGATCTCCGACGAGGACGCCGAGACAATAGGCACAGTCGGCCAGGCGTGGAGCTACATCCAGGAGAAGTCCGAGGCGTCGGAGTAACTCCCCCTTCGAGCGTTGCCCCCGAGGTGGCGGAAGGGCCACCTCTCAGCTCCGAAGAGAGCGAGCGTTTGGTTGCCCTGCAGCAGAGCATCGGGGCAGTCGTCGTCCCGTCTAAGGTTGCTCCCGAGGGATCGGGTAGGGCGCCGCTCAGCCCTGAGGAGAGCGAGCGACTCGTAGCGCTACAGCAGCGCATCGGAGTTGTGTTCCGTCGCCAGGAGTTGTTGCGGGAGGCGATGACGCATGCGTCGTGGAACAACGAACGCGGTGAACCCAGCGGACCGGGCCACGACAACGAAAGGCTCGAGTACCTGGGCGACGCCGTACTCGAGTTGGCCTCAGGGGAGTACCTCTTCAAACGCTTTCCCGGCTACGACGAGGGCCATCTGACCCAGTTGCGCGCTGCGCTCGTCAACACCACGTCCTTGGCGCGTCTGTCCGACCGGCTCGAAATCGGTGAGGCGCTGTTGCTGGGCCGTGGTGCCGTCAAGACCGGGGCCAGGCAGCTCCCGTCGCTGCTGGCCAACGCTTTCGAGGCACTGATCGGTGCTGTATTCCTCGACCATGGCTTTCGCGTGGCTGTCCGTGTCTTCATTCAGAACATCGGCGATCTCGACGCCTTCACCGACGAGAACTACAAAGGCAAGCTGCAAGAGGTGGCCCAAGAGCGAGCGGGAGTCACCCCGTCATACCGGGTTGTCGCCAGCGCGGGTCCGGGGCACCGCCGCGAGTACTCTGCCGATGCCGTCGTGGGTGGCAATGTCGTGGGTCACGGTCGTGGCACTACCAAGCAAGCAGCCGAGCAGGCTGCGGCACACGTAGCCGTGCAGCACCTGACCTCGCTGCCCGATACCGCACCGGAACGCGCCGCTGGTGCGGCCCGAGCCGCTGCCCGGGGCGCGGCCAAGGAGTCGACGCGGGTGCGCCGTCGCGTGGCCGAGGTTGCCGCCGATCGCGGTGCTCGCCGTGCCACGTTGGTAGTGGCGCCGGTTCGCGATGACACCGCGGCCAACTCACCGCGCCGTGGCCTGCTGGGGGTATTGCGCAATGTGGCCGAGGCACTTGTCGGCCGGCGCGAGGAGCCGCCGCCCCCTCCCGTGGAGCCGGGGCCCAAACGGCCGCGGCGCGGTCATCGCGGGGGGCGCGGTCGGCGCCGCGTGCCGCCCCCGCCGACGTGAACTTCACATAGAGAACGTGTTTCCGAACCTCGCCTGGCATCTCATCCCACCATCCTTGCCGCTGCCTGCGTCGGCTTCTGCGGTCCTCACACGAGTACTACAAGTACGCGTGTTGCGGTCCTCGGCGCCTTCTTGGCAGCGGCGGTCTGGCGGGCGGTCTGCTCATGCGAGGCTCGGAAACACGTTCTATATCTTGTGTTCTGCTCTTGGGTGGGCACAAGATGTTGACGAGCGCACTCCTCTACACCCACAATCGGTGCGATGAAGCTGCGCCGACTGACCCTCATGGGGTTCAAGACCTTCGCTCGCCGGAGCGAGATCGTCTTTGACCGTGGCATCACAGCCGTGGTCGGTCCCAACGGCAGCGGCAAGAGCAACATTGTCGACGCCATCCGCTGGTCTCTGGGCGAGACCAATGCTCGCGAACTCCGGGGCGCGCGCATGGATGAGGTCATCTACGTGGGTGGGGCCCAAAAGGCGCGGATGAACGTCGCCGAAGTGGAACTGGTCATCGACAACGCCGAGGGCCGCATTCCTGTCGAGGACGCCGAGGTGTCCATTGGCCGGCGGGTTGCTCGCAATGGCGAATCTGAGTACCGGCTGAATGGCGACCGCGTTCGGTTGCGCGACATCGAGAGTGCGCTGGGGGCGACGGGGTTGACCCAGACCGGCTATTCCGTGATCGCCCAGAACGATATCGACGCCATCATTCAGGCGACGCCGTCGCAGCGACGCGCTCTGGTTGAGCAGGCGACGGGGGTGCGCTCGCTGCGCGCTGCCTCGGAGGACGCCCTCGACAAGATTGCCAGGGCGGAGGTTGCGCTACTTCGGGTTGACGATCTTCTGGAAGACGCGGAGCCACGGCTTGCCGCATTGGGCGAACAGGCCGAGTTGGCACTGGAGCAGCGCCAGTTCACCGATCGGTTGGCGGAACTCCGGGGCAATCTGAGCCGTGAGGAATGGAGAGCGGCTCGTGGACATTTGAAGCAGGCGCGTCGCCGTCTGGATGCCGCACTAAACCGGGCCAGGACAACCGCCGATACGCAAGCGGAGTTTAACGTCCGGTTTGAGGTACGTCGGGCTTCGGTCACACTGGCGCGTGAGCAGCAACACCACGCCCTGGCACGCTTGGATGCCGCTCGACTAGCTGCCGAACGTGCCGCCGGCAACATTCGCCTCTGGCTGAATCGCCAGCGCTCTGCCGTCCTGCAACACACCGCGGCCCGGGTTGAGGCGCAGCGGGTGTCGGATACGTTGATCGAAGCTCAAATGAGCCTGGAGCAGTTGGTGGGCTCGGGGGCTGACACGTTTACCGGGGCGTCGGAGGCATCTCGTCGCGTCGCCGAAGCCTGCCAGCGTCACGAGGCCGCCACGGCTTTGTCCGCACAAGCCGATGCTGCAACTGCAGCCGCTGAGATGGATCTGGAACGTGCCACCGTAAGGCGGGATGCGATTGTCGCCGCCCACAGGTCCGCCACGATCCGGCTGGATGTGCTGACCGGATCCATTGAGGCCCGGAACAGTGAGATAGCGATGGTTCGCGATCGGGTACGGGCGCTGGAAACTGAGCTTGCCGGAATCGAGGCGCATGCCGGCACTGCTGCCGAGGAGTTCCAGGCGGCTGAGACGGCGAGCAGTAGCACGCAATGCCAGGTCACACTGGCTCGCGACGGATTGCGCTCCGCTCAAGTTCAGTTTTCGCGGTTGAGCGACGTGGCGCAGAAGTCGCTGGCGCGCGCGGCCACCTTGCGCGGTCAGGTTGATGGTGCGCTGAGCGGTCACGGCGCTGTAGCCAGTGCTGTGGATGCGGGCACCC
>JACWAJ010000050.1 GCA_014874355.1 bacterium
GATTCCCGTTTGGGCAGGCGGCGGAGGGTTTCCTCGACTCCCATGACACCATCTTCGTGGTGGAGCAGAACCGAGATGCCCAGCTCCGTTCGCTGCTCGTTCTCGAAACTCGAGTGCCCAAGGACAAGCTGCGCTCCGTCCTCTCGTACGGCGGGTTCCCCCTAAGTGCCAAGACCGTGGTCGACGGCATCACAAGTCAGTTGGTGAAATAGCCATGTCTTCCATCCCCAAGCCCATCGCGGTCCACCCCAGCGTGCAACGGAACAGCCTCGGACTGACAATGCGCGACTACGAAGGCACCATGTCCACTCTCTGTGCGGGATGCGGCCACGATTCGGTTACCGCGGCCCTGGTCCATGCGTTGTGGGAACTGGCGGTTCCCCCACACATAATCGCCAAGTTGAGCGGAATCGGCTGCTCGTCTAAGACTCCCTCTTACTTCGTGCGCGGCGCCCATGGACTCAACACGGTTCACGGCCGGATGGCCGCCATTGCCACCGGGGCCAACGCCGCCAACCGTGACCTGCTCTACATCGGGATTTCAGGTGACGGTGATTCGCTGTCGATCGGTCTCGGTCAACTCGGCCACGCCATCCGTCGCAACGTCAAGCTGGTGTATCTCATCGAGAACAACGGAGTGTACGGATTGACAAAGGGTCAATTCTCGGCCTCCGCCGACATCGGATCGAAGGCCAAACGGGGTGAAGCCAACGCCCTACCCCCCATCGATCCGATCATGCTGGGCTTGTCGCTCGGCGCCACATTCCTGGCCCGCAGCTTCTCGGGGGACAAGCAACAACTGATCCCCATCCTCAAGGCAGCCGTTGCACATCGAGGATTTGCCCTCGTCGACGTGATCTCCCCCTGCGTGACGTTCAACGACCACGAAGGCTCGACCAAGAGTTACCTGTTCACGCGCCAGCACGAGTTCAAGGTGACCGAATCCGACTTCGTGCCACCCGAGGCCGAGATCAGAGCGACGATCCCCGCTGATGGAACGGCGAGTGTGACCATGCACGACGGCGGCAGAGTGCGCTTCCGCTCCGTCCCCACAGGTTACGACCCCACCGACCGTCAGTCGGTCAGGAGTTACCTGCAGGAGCGGCACAACGAAGGCGAAGTGGTCACCGGGTTGCTGTATGTCGACGAGTCCAGCCAGGACGTCCACGAACTCAACAACACGTCCGAGGAACCATTGGCACGCGTGCCGTACAGCCAGCTTTGCCCCGGTGCGGCGGAGCTGGCGAAGCTGCAAGAAACCCTGCGCTAACCCACGCTCTTAGATCGGCCCGTACAAGCTGTACACCTTCAACAGCATCAGGGAAAAGACGAACGAAGCCCCAACGAACAGGCCTGCGTAGTGGCGATACACGAACCTGTGCAACACCGGGTAGATGGTCGTGAACATGGTGTAGAAGATGACATACCGGCTGATTCGCACCATGACCGCAAGCAGTAAGAACGCGGGAAGGAAGAACGAGTAGCCGGCTCCAACACTGGTGAATACCTTGTAGGGAACGCCCGAAAATGGTTGCAGCACCAGGCCGAACATACCGAATTGGTCATACCACTGCTCCACCTGGTGAACCATGTTCGGCTGGATGTAGGGCAGTTTTACAAGCTGCGCCATGGGCAGGTGGACAAAGAGCGCAATAACCGTGCCGGCGAGGGTGCCCAGAACGTCGTAGATGAGAAGTTGCACCTTTTTTGCGCGCCGCATGAAGACCACCAACAGCAGCAGGAACTCAGGAATCACGAACCAGACGAGCGCCTCTCCCAGTGCCCACGCGAATGCCAGGTAGTTCATGGAACGGCTGGTGACGAACTCTTCCACACGCTGACTGGCGCCAAGCGTCGACTCCGTTCTTAGTCTGTGTCTTAGCGTATGTACCAGAAAAAACGGCAACGCAAACAGGATTATCGAGCCCTGCACCAGCGCGTAGTTACCGAGTATTAGCGCGAGGTTTCTCAACATGCAGAAGGGTCAGGTCAGCGCTAGACCGGGCGTATGGCGCCAATGTTTACCAGGATCGCCAATAAGAAGCCGGCACTAAACAGGAAAAAAATGAGACTCATGCCGTCGATGACAATGGTCAGCAGTATTCGAAATTGCCCTCGGTCAGCCGCTACGCCGAGTATCTTCTTGCTCAATATCGAACTCACTGTAAACGCTGCAAACGCAATGAAGAACAGGATCAGTGGAACGGCTACTGCCGAACCAGATGCGAAAAAGCCGGCCACCACGCCGACAAAGATCATGAAGGCGACTACGCCGAGTATCTTCTTTCTCAATATCGAACTCACTGCAACCGCTGCAACCGCAATGAAGAACAGGGTCAGTAGAAAGGCTATTACTACCGAACCAGATGCGAAAAAGCCGGCCATCAGGCCGACAAAGATCATGAAGGCGACTACGTTGAGTGGACGGATCTGCGGCGCGGGCGTGTCGCCGAGCGGACGGACTTCTGGAGCTGGTGAGCCACCGAGTAGAGAATCGGGTTCGGCTCGAAAGGCAGGTGGCGGATCGACGGGCCGGTCAGTGGAATCCATCGCGCCGCCCAATCAGATGTGTTGCCCGAGGCCGTAGAATGCAAAGAACCAGGCTGCGACCATGAAGCCCATGAACAGCATGAAGAGAATCCCGCCACTGATGCCGATGATTTGAACGAGCCGGACTCCTAGATTGCTCGATAGGTCCCGAGCGGTCGCCACCATCGCAACCACAGCAACCGCAATGAAGAACAGAATCGGCAACCCAAGCACCGGCAACCCGGATGTAAGGAAGGAGACCACCACACAAACGAACAACAGGAAGGCAACCTTATTGAACAGACAGAGCTGCGGCGCGGGCGTGTCGCCGAGCGGACGGACTTCTGGAGCTGGTGAGCCACCGAGTAGAGAATCGGGCTCGGCCCCAAGGGTAGGTGGCAGATCGACGGGCCGGTCAGTGGAATCCATCGCGCCGCCCAATGGACCTAACCAGAAGGTTGGAAGCGATCAGCATCACGAAACAAACCGCGATCGCGAGAAACGACAGGACCACGATAATGGGACGGTGCGCAAACAGGAAGAAGACCACCCCTACCGTCGCCGCAGAGTAGATGACCAGGTAGGAAAACATCAGGCTGTCGAGGCCGCTTTTATGAGTCACAACCCGCGCCACCCAGGCGTTCACGGGCCGCCAGGTCAACACGAAGACCAAGCTCAACACGGTTGCCACCAGAGGCTGGGTATTGAAAACGAGCACCCCCTCGGTCATATACGGGGCCGGGAAATAGAACTTGATGCGCAGATAAATCAGGGCGACGGACACCAAAACGGCGGGCGCTATCCACAGCCGACGGTAGTTGGCGCCGATAACGATGTCCAAGAGGAAGAATGTGGCGAGCAGTAGCAGGCCGTCACCCGCGATTACCGACCACTGCAAAACATCGTGAGACGCTACTGCGCTGGCGGCACCCCACCCGAAGAACGCGAGCGCCAAGGAGTAGTAGGCATACGCGAATTGCCCCAATTTCGCGTGCGACTTCCGGGCCACCATGCTGTCAAACGTGTAGGCAAAGATGCCAAAGAAGATCCCGACAACAGAAAAACCGGCAGCGGCGAGCATCGCGCACCTCAAATGTGGACTAGCAGCGAAGTATATACTCCCATGTCAGGAATGTCGATCACCCGCCGCGTCACTCGTCGTCACCTCCCGCCGGCAAGGACTGAGTCCATTTGTGCGAGGGGTCCGGGCGCACGTAGGCAATCGTTCATGGTGATAGCAACGTGGTTCCACTAGCTCGGCTGGTGCTGGTCTTTGGCGGTGTAGTGATGCTGGGCACAATACTGACGCTCGCGCTATACGACTTCCGGTGGCAGAGCTTTCACCAATCTGGACTGTTCACCAAGATCCTCACTTGGGGTCCCATCTTCGCCGCCTTCGTCGCAGTGCTCTACTTGAGTCCACCGCTGCAGTTGCTTGTTTTAGCCGTTGTCTTGGTGCTGTCTGTCGGCGAAGTCATCTCTGCATCACACGAACGAAAAACGCTGACGGCGGTGAGCTGGTACATCTTGGCTTTCACCATTGCCCTTGCTCACTTCGGCCTCATCGGGACAACGCACACGTCCGGCCTAATTGCGTTGCTCATCACGATCGGATTTGGGAGTGCACTCTCGGACGTTGGTGCGTTCTTCTGTGGGCGATACTGGGGTTTCCACAAGTTTCCCCGTATCATCAACGAGCAGAAGAGTTGGGAAGGGTTCTGTGGGCAGGTGTTAGGCGCTCTCGTCGGCGTCTTGACGATCAATGCTCTGGTTTGCCCGGTCCCAACCATATGGCTCTTTGTCCCGATAGGTGTAGGCAGCGGACTTGGTGATGTCCTGAATAGCGTGGCCAAGCGGAAAGTTGACATAGACAGATGGAGCCATCTCATCCCTGGACACGGCGGCCTCACCGACCGACTGTCGAGTCTGGCCGGCAGCGCATTCCTTACCTTCTACTTCCTGGCGCTGAAACACTAAAAGGCTCGCAAATAGAAAGGGTGGCCCGGAGCACGATGCCCCAGGCCACCCTTCAACGTATGTAACCGGAAGCTGGCCGGTTAGGCCTCCTTGCCCGCCTCCTCTGCAGCACGGCGCTGAAGTTCGTGAACGACACCCGTGTCAGCGAGAGTTGTCGTGTCGCCCAAGAGACGCTGCTCACTGACATCGCGCAGCAGGCGACGCATGATTTTGCCACTCCGAGTCTTGGGAAGCTCGGGAGTGAAAGTGATGAATTTCGGCTTGGCGATGGGACCGATGAGCTTGCCAACATGGTTGCGCAACTCGGCCACCAGCTCGGTCGAACCTTCGATTCCGCTACGCAGCGTCACAAAGGCCGCGATCGTCTGGCCGGTCTGCTCGTCGGCCTTGCCCACAACCGCCGCTTCCGCAACAGAGGGATGGTCGACAAGCGCCGACTCAACCTCGGTCGTCGAAATGCGGTGGCCGCTCACATTCATAACGTCGTCGACACGACCCATGAACCAGAAGTAGCCGTCAGTGTCGATACGGGCACCGTCACCGGCAAGGTAACGATCGCCATAGGTGGCCCAGTAGGTCTCTTTGTAGCGCTCGTCAGCGCCCCAGATACCACGGAGCATGCCTGGCCAAGGGTGAGTCAGGACGACGTAGCCACCGCCACCGGGCGAGACTTCCTTGCCCGCTTCGTCGACCACAGCCGCACGGATTCCCGGCAACGGCTTGGTCGCCGATCCGGGCTTGAGTGTGGTTACGCCCGGCAGAGGCGCCACCATGATGCCGCCCGTCTCGGTCTGCCACCACGTGTCCACGACAGGAATGCTGTCGGCACCAATGAACTGGCGGTACCAGATCCACGCTTCGGGGTTGATCGGCTCACCGACGGTGCCCAGCAGCTTGAGCGAACTGAGGTCGTGCTTTTGGGGGAACTCGGGACCCCACTTCATGAACGTACGGATCGCGGTCGGCGCACAATACAAAACGGTGGCCTTGTACTTCTCGACGATCTCCCACCAGCGGTCCTTCACGGGGTAGTCTGGCGTGCCCTCGTAGAGGATGTTCGTGGTGCCATTGCCGAGCGTTCCGTACACGATGTACGTGTGGCCGGTGATCCAGCCGATGTCGGCGGCACACCAGTACACGGTGTCGGGATGGATGTTGAACACGATGTCGTGTGTGTACATCGCCTGGAGCATGTAACCCGCAGTGGTGTGCTTGATGCCCTTGGGCTTGGCCGTGGTGCCCGATGTGTAGAGCGTGAAGAGCAGGTCCTCAGCGTCCATGACTTCGGGCTCACATTCGGACGACTGGTCCGCGATCAGCTCGTGGTACCAGTGGTCGCGGCCGGCCACCATGGAAACCTCGGCACCGGTACGGCGAACCACGACCATGTTCTTGATCGTCTCCGCCTTGTCGCATGCCTCGTCGGCGTTGTGCTTCATGGCCACGGCCTTGCCGCGGCGCCAAGCCTCGTCCTGAGTGATGAGGCAAACCGCACCGGCATCTTGCATACGGTCGGCAACGGCGTCAGCCGAGAAACCACCGAACACGACGCAGTGGGGAGCACCGATGCGAGCACAGGCGAGCATTGCCGCAGGCAACTCGGGAATCATGCCCAAGTAGATGCCCACACGGTCGCCACGCTTGACACCGAGCCCCTTGAGGGCATTGGCCAGCCGGCAGACTTCGTCGAGAAGTTGCTTGTAGGTGATCGACCGGGTGTCGCCCGGCTCACCCTCGAAGAGGTAGGCAACCTTGTCGCCCTTGCCTGCCGCGACGTGGCGGTCCAGGCACTGGTATGCAGCGTTGAGCTTGCCGCCGGCGAACCACTTTGCAAAGGGAAGATCCCATTCCAGCGTGGTGTCCCACTTCTTGTACCAGGAGACGTACTTCTCCGCCTGGCGCGCCCAGAATGCCTCGATGTCGGCATCCGCTTCCTTATACAGGGAGTCATTGGATACGTTGGCCTGCGCCCGAAATTCCTCGCTCGGCGCGAAGGTGCGGCCCTCCTTGAACAGGGCTTCGATGGTCTTGACGTCCACGGACAAGGCAGATTCCTCCAAAGTTGATACGGCCGATCCTCTCCCGCAATCAATGAGAACAGAACAAAGTCGGTGGAGGCACAGCGCGCGCCGACGATTTCACCAAATAGAGTATCCGTTCATCACGTTCCGCCGTCGCGCGGCGACTGCACCCGGGTGCTTCCACCCGCCCCGGCCATGCCGTGGACGCCCTCAACGATTGCAACGCCAAGACTGCAACGCTCATCGGAGACCATGGACTCACCCATACCGGCATCCTGGGAATATCGAAGGGGCCTGCCACGGACAATGCGGCGCCCGGGCCACAGCGCAATGGGGACGGGTACTTGATGGGTGTAAATGTGGATGTATAATAACATCCATGGGGACCACCTCCAAGAAACGAACCTATAACCTCTCTCCCGGCATGATCGAGGAGGTGTGTCATCTGGCTGACGCCCTCCATGTCTCGCAGGATAGCGTCGTGGAGCGGTCGATTCGCGAGTACGCCCGCCTGCAGCGCGACATTGCCCATGAGAGCGCTTGGGCAGCGGTAGCCTCCGATGCTGAGTTCCAGACTGAAATGGCAACCCTGGCCTCGGAGTTTGCCGCAGATGATCTCGCCGCCTGGGAAAGGTAGACACACGTGGCGCCACGACAGCTTCGGTGGGCCACACTGATCTTCGATTTCGACCCCATTGAGGGTCACGAACAGGGCGGCGAACGGCGGGCACTGGTTGTGTCCTATGAGCCGCTGCATCGCGCCGCCATGGTGACGGTGTGCCCGATCACAGCCGCCCGGGCAGAGGTCCGCTTCCCTAACGAGGTTCCAATCCGGCGTGGCGAGGCCGGGCAGACGCAAGACGGCGTCATCCTCTGCCATCAGGTGAGGACTGTCTCTCTGGGACGAGCACAGGGAACGGTACTGGGTTACGTGACCAACTCCCAGATACGCAGGCATGTCCGAGCTGCACTGGCCGTTCAGCTCGGTCTCGATATCGATGGCTTCGCTGACGGTGCCAACGACCCCAGCCGGTTCCAGTAGCGCTGCGGTGGCGACCGACGCATGAGGCCAAGGATTGATCGCCAGTCGACAACATACCCCGTGCAAACCGACCGCTTGACCACATACACCGTTTTGTGTACATTGACGAATGCCAGTGAGTACCTGGACGGCCGGTGGGGCGACCGTGAACCGTTCACGGAGGCTCCTTATGTCGCTATCGCGCGTATACCGACTTGTCGCCGTTGTCAGCCTCGTCGGTGCCGTCACGGCATGTGGAAACAGTGCCGGACGGGTCATCCCGCTCAATCCCGCCGCAACGACCGCATCGCCGGAGGCCACACTGATCTTGCCCTCGGGGCCCACTCCGAGCGCTTCGGCGCCGGCTCAAGACCCCGTTATCGGCACGATGCACGACATCCTCACGCAACTCAACAGCGATACGGCCGCTACAGCCCAGGGCGAGTATCTAGTGCTCGGAGGGTTGCGCGAAGCCCTGCGCCAGCGCATTGAAGGGCTCCTCATGGCGCCGCCACAAGGCTAAGAACGAATGCTCCGCCTCAGCCTGCCTACCCAGAATGGGATTGACATTCTAAGTAAGAATTCTTACTCTTGATGTATGAAAACTGTTGTCTCGGAAAAGGGCCAGGTCACCATTCCAAAGGTTCTCCGAAACCGATTGGGACTTCAACCAGGCACAACTCTGGACTTCCAGGACGACAACGGGCGGCTCGTGGCGACAAAGGTCCTTGGAGACTCCATCAACTCTGCCTTTGGCATCCTCAAATCTCATCGCTCCTCTGACGAGATAATGGAGCAGCTTCGCGGGCCCACAAAGCTGCCATGATCACTGCCGTCGACACGAACGTTCTCATCGACATCTTCGTGGCTGATCGCACTTTCGGCGAAAGGTCAGTTCGAGCAGTACGGGAGTGTTTGCGCCAGGGCAGCCTGGTGGCGTGTGAAGTTGTCTGGGCTGAAGTGCAGTCCCAGTTTCCGGATGTCCTGGCGGCCCAAACCGCGATGGAAAAGCTGCTTGTTCAGTACTCTCCATGCGATCTTTTAGGTGCGCAAGGTGCTGGCTTGGCCTTCTCTCGATATCGGAGCAAGGGTGGTCCAAAGGCACGTGTCCTTGCGGACTTCCTCGTCGGCGCACACGCCGCAGTGGAAGCTGACCAATTGCTAACTCGCGATCGAGGGTTCTATCGGACCTATTTTCCCAACCTTTCCATCATCGATCCCTCGGTATAAATGGCGTGTAGCGCACCCGATATCCATTCGCTGCGCTCACTACTATCGGGTGCGGCGCCGGGCGATCGCAGATGAGCGCATTGCGCTCATCTGGCGACCCCGATCGGATTCGAACCGACGATCTTCGCCGTGACAGGGCGACGTGTTAGGCCAGCTACACCACGGGGCCGCGAAGGTTCGAAATCATAACATCGGCTGGACGCGAACCCAGGCAAACACTGACCGCCATCAACAGCAGTTGGTTCGTACCACACACCCAACGACCGTAGACTTGCCACCAGCATGTATCTGTACAACACCCTCCGACGCCGGCCAGTGGAGTTCGAGCCGGTTCAAAACCGTGTCGGGCTCTACGTTTGCGGGATCACTCCGTACGACGGCGGGCACCTGGGCCACGCGTTCACTTACCACACCTTCGACATCCTCGTCCGGCGCCTTCGCCAGCAGAGGATCACCGTTCGATCCGTGCGCAACATCACCGACGTCGACGATTCCATCCTGGGTGCCGCCCGCGAACGCGGCATCGACTACCGTGAACTTGGCGACCGGGCTGTCGCCCTCTTTGACCACGATATGGAAGCCCTCGGCATCCTCCCCGTGGATGCGGCACCACGCCCCTCGGAGCACGTGCCGGCGATGGTGCAGCAGATTGAGCGGCTCATGCAGGTTGGCTCCGCCTATGCCGTACAGGGCTGGGTGTACTTCGACGTAAGCACCTTCCCACGCTACGGCCGGCTCAGTGAACTCGACAGTGCCGCCATGCTCGCGCTCAGCCGGGAGCGGGGCGGTGATCCCAACGATGCGCGTAAGCACAATCCCCTGGATTTCGTGCTGTGGCAGCCCTCATTGGTCGACGAGCCTCGCTGGCAAAGCCCGTGGAGTGAAGGTCGGCCAGGCTGGCACATCGAATGTTCTGTACTGTCGGATTTGGAGTTGGGCCTCCCCATCGACATCCATGGCGGTGGAGCCGATCTCATCTACCCCCACCACGAGTCAGAGATTGCCCAGACCGAGGCGCTTGGCGTGGAGACCTTCTGCCGCCACTGGATGCACGTCGCCATGGTCGGCTACCACGGCGAGAAAATGAGCAAATCGCTCGGAAATCTCGTCTTCGTTCACGACCTGCTGCAACGGACCTCCCCCGCGGCCATTCGACTCATGCTTTGTGCTCAGCACTACCGCAGCGAATGGGAATACCGCGAAGATCTGCTGAGTGCCGCCGGGTTGCGACAGGCGACCTACGTCGAGGCCATCAAGAGTGGTGGCCGGCTAGAGCCTCGTGACGCGATCGAGTTCCAGACGGAGTTCCACGAACGCATCGACGACGACCTGGACACTCCTGGAGCACTTGGCGTTCTCGACATCGCGGCCAAAGCAATCATCGAGACGGACCACGCCACGACTGGAGCCACACGCACGGTAGGCACAGAACTTCTCGGCGAGATGCTCGACCTGCTTGGAGTGCTCTAGCTCGCGTGCACCGCCAGCCGATCCACCAGTGCTCCGGGAACGTGCTCCAGTAGGAAGCCATAGAAAAGCTTGCGCTGCAACTCGTCCGCGCTCGGCGTCACCTCGACCCTTCGACGGTGCCGGTCGATCCATGGGGGTACGCCCTGGGCAATGCTGTGGTCATCCACACGCAAGATCACAAGTGCATCATTGGCCTCGAAGACAGCGACGGTGATGCGATGAACGCTGTTGCCCACAGCATCGAGTAGCTTCCAGCTACGTTCCCAGAAGCGGCGCCGGTTGGTGTCGAAGACTACGGTCACGGCAGAATCGCGCACAATGCGCTGACCTGTGCCCACACAATCCGTAAGGATTTGCTGCATACCGCTGTCGATATCGCCGTAGACCCAGTTGACCAACGACGGACCGCGATTGTCGAGATCCGGCAAGGCCAGTGGTGCGTTCGTCACCCCCCCGATCGCAACGATGGTGTTGGCATGACGGCGGCAATAGACGATCCCACCGACCGAGGACCAGTGATCGGGGCACCACGTGGTGACACACCGGCGGCCACGACCGTCGATGTGGTTGCAACGAACCCCATGGGTCCGCAAGCAGCCACTTTGACAGCACAACTCACTGCCCCGCGGATGTTCGAATCTGGCAATTTCACCCCCACTGGCATCACTGCGATTCACCTCTACACCCATGACCCAAGTCTATACGACGACAAAGATCGAGCTATGGAGAACGGGAGCTTTGTTGCGCTTCTGCCACGAGCGTTACCGTAGAGTTGCGTGGTTGTCAGGGGGTGAGCCACGTCCAGGACCTCAGCCGCGCTCCTGACCACGACCCAGGAAGTGCTACCGTGGGGGAAGGATGATCGATGCCCTTGCCGACGTCACGGTTCCGGTGACCCCCGAAGAAGCCTTTGCGGCGATCTCAGAC
>JACWAJ010000051.1 GCA_014874355.1 bacterium
ACAGATTGTGGTCACCAGACACATACTGGTGGTCAATCCCTGGGTGATTGTTGCCGTTTGCGGGCTTACTGTTGTGTTCGTACTCTGGCGGCTGCGTGTCAGGCGCCGGCGATCGGCGGCGCGGTCCAAATCTGAGCTAGTCCACTTAGATGCGAGACAGTGGGCCGGAGAGCAGTAGCATAGTCTGCGCCAGGATACCCAAAATCCGGGTCAAAGCTGGTCATGGGGTGAACATGGTGTTCACGGACTATCACTATAGTCCGTTGCCCAATTGGGTTCATCGCAGTTCATTCTTAGGGATGCGACCGGCAAGTGACCTTCATCTGGGTTTTGCGGTCGCGCTCCGACAGAGACGTATTCAGTGTGGTTTATCCCAGGAATTTCTTGCATATGAGGCTGGGGTCGATCGGACCTACGTGAGCCAGTTGGAGCGCGGCCTCAAGGCACCCTCTCTGGCTACGGTAGACGTCTTGGCTCATGCTCTTGATATGCGCCCATCTGAATTGGTGGAAGCGGCGGAGGAGCAGTTTCTCCGGCTCTATCCCCATGTCACGCAGGGGCTGCTGGTGGCGGATGGTGACGGTCCGTCACAGAACGAGTACCAAGCGCCATAATCTGCGGCTGAATGGGTGTCACCGTAACCGCCCGGCAGCGAATACCGGATACGATGCAGAGCTACGCAAAGGACAAGTTGTCCCGGCTGTCAAGGCATGCCTACATCCACGATGTTTCGATGGTTATCGAGCGCGATGGCAAGAGGGCACCTGCATGCTCTGCCGAGGTGATCGTCCATCTTCACCACACGCGGCTCGCGGCCAAGGCCACGGCCCCGACAGTGCAGGAAGCCATCGACCTTGTCATGGACAAGGCCGACCGCCAGATCCTCAAGCACAAAGATCGCGTCATTGAACGCAAGGGACGTACTGGCGCCGACGGCGAGCCATTGACAGTTGAGGCTGACGGTAGTCTTCCCGAGGCTGACGACTCCGGCATCGTCAGTGAGCGTTGTACGCGCCTCCAGCCGCTAAGCCGTGTCGACGCGCTTGCCGAGGCGGAGCGACGCGGAGATTCGCACTTCTTCTTCCTCGATGAGGAACGCGGCGATGTTTCCCTGCTGCTGCGTCGAGCGGCGGGGGGCTACGATCTCGTCGTCACCAACGTCCGGTAAGAATGTGTTGGGGAAGGGCGCCGAGGTTATTCCATGGGTGTGCTGAGCCGGCTCATAGGCGATCCTCACCGGCGTGAGCTGAACCACCACCGTCGCATCGTTGAACAGATCAACGATCTCGAGGCCGAGATGGTGGCGCTCACAGATTCGGAGTTGCGTGCCAAGACCGGCGGGTTCCGGGAGCGGCTCGGTATTGCAGGCAAGGATCTGAGTTACGGTCAGGCGTACAGCGGCAGTCTGGCTGACACAACCGAAGAGTTGGAGGCTTTGCGCCAGCAGGAGGCGGTCGAGCGGCGCGAGGAGCGGGCGATTCTCGACGAGATTCTCCCCGAGGCATTTGCCGTCGTGAGGGAAACGTCCAAACGTACTTTGGGCATGCGCCATTTTGACGTTCAGCTCATCGGGGGCATAGTGCTCCACGAAGGCAAGATCGCCGAGATGCGTACAGGTGAGGGCAAGACGCTGGTGGCGACGCTGGCGCTGTACCTGAATGCGCTCATGGGCAAGGGGGCGCACCTGGTCACCGTGAACGATTACCTGGCGCGCCGTGACGCGGGCTGGAACGCTCCCCTCTACCACGCGTTGGGTATCAGCGTGGCGGTCATTGCCGAGGATATGTCGGTCATCTACGACCCGGAATACACCGACCCGTCCCACTCCGATCCGCGGCTGCAGCACCTGCGGCCATGCTCGCGCCGTGAGGCCTACGCGGCCGACGTCACGTATGCGACCAACAACGAACTTGGCTTCGACTACCTGCGCGACAACATGGCGAAGACCATCGAGAGTTGCGTCCAGCGCCGGTTGCACTACGCCATCGTCGACGAGGTCGACTCGATCCTTGTCGACGAAGCGCGCACTCCACTCATCATCAGCGGTCAGGGCAACGAGCCCACCGAGAAGTACTACCAGTACGCTCAGATGGTTCCGCGACTCGTCCCCGACGAGGACTACACCATCGATGAGAAGACGAAGTCGGCGGGGCTCACCGAAGAGGGCATCGCCAAGATCGAGAGCTGGACCGGCGTCAAGAACATCTACGACATCGAACATGTCACCGAGGCTCACCAGATCAACAAGGCCCTGCTGGCGCGGGCGCTGTACCTCAAGGACCGCGATTACATCATTCGCGACGGCGAGGTGATCATCGTCGACGAGTTCACGGGCCGGGCCATGCCGGGACGGCGCTGGTCGGACGGACTGCATCAGGCCATCGAGGCCAAGGAGGGGGTCAGGGTCCAGCAGGAGAACATCACGCTGGCGACCATCACCTTCCAGAACCTGTTCAGGCTCTACGCCAAGCTTGCCGGCATGACCGGGACGGCACTGACCGAGGCGGAGGAGTTCGACAAGATCTATCACCTCGAGGTGGTGCCGATTCCGACGCACCGTCCCATGATCCGCAACGACGAGGCCGATGTCATCTATCGAACCGAGGAGGCGAAGTACAAGGCCGTCGTCAAGGAGATCGAAGAACGCCACGAGCTGGGCCAGCCGGTTCTCGTCGGCACCACCAGTATTGAGAAGAGCGAAAGGCTGTCACGGCTGATCGAGAAGCGTGGCATCGAGCACAATGTTCTCAACGCCAAACAGCATGAGCGCGAGGCGGCCATCATCACCGGTGCGGGTGAGCCCGGTGCGGTCACCATCGCCACCAACATGGCGGGCCGGGGTACCGACATCGTGCTCGGCGATGGGGTTCAGGATCTGGGCGGGCTATACATCATCGGTACCGAGCGTCACGAATCACGGCGCATCGACAACCAGTTGCGCGGTCGTTCCGGCCGTCAGGGCGATCCCGGCGAGACGCGGTTCTTCCTGTCGTTCGAGGACGATCTCATGCGCGTCTTCGGCGGCGAGCGCATGCAGGGCATCATGGGCCGCCTGCACTTCGACGACGAGGATTTCATCGAGTCCCGGTTGGTATCGCGGCAGATCGAGGGTGCGCAGACGCGGGTGGAGGGGCACCACTTCGACGCCCGGCGTCATGTCGTCCAGTACGACGATGTCATGAACCGCCAGCGCGAAATCATCTACAGCGAGCGTCGCAAGATTCTGGAGGGCACCGACACGCGCAGCAATGTGCTGCGCATGGTCGAGCTGGTCGTGTCGTGCGAGGTGCCCAGGTTCTGCGATACGCGCAATGCGCAGGGTTGGGACCTCGAAGGTCTTTGGGAGCGTATGCGCCAGTTGGCGCCGCTGCCAGACATCGAAACTGTCGATCTGTCGACGCTCGGCGATAGCGCCGAACTTGTCGTGGACACTCTGGTGGGTGAGATCACGGCCCTGTATGAGGAACGCGAGCAGCAGTACGGCGCGGAGGTCATGCGTCAGGCCGAGCAGGTGCTCATGCTCCAGATCATCGACTCCAAGTGGACCAGCTATCTCACCTATATGGACCATCTGCGCGAGAACATCAACTTCCAAGCGTATGGACAGAAGGATCCTCTCATCGAGTTCAAGGCGGCGGCTTTCGAGGCTTTCGAGGAACTGGTAACCGATATCGAGCAGGAGATCGTTCGGGTTCTCTGTCATGTCGCGATCGAGCGGGTCGAACCTCCGCCTACGGAACCGCCGGATGCCGCCGGCGCTGACGAGGCACCCGCCTCAGCACGTCCGGATCGACGCGGTGACGCCGCCACTGTCGGATTTGACGTGCCTCCGGCGGCTCGCCCGGCCGCGGCCGCGGCCAGCGCCGCACTGGCACATGCCACTAGTCGCGGTCGCGTGCCTGTGCCCGTGGGCCCCGCCGTGACCAATGTCGTGGCGTCGTCGTCCCGAGGGACGCGCCGCCTCGATGGCGGAGGGGCTATTTCCTCGGCCCCGGGTGGCCCGCAAAAGATCGGGCGTAATTCCCCTTGCCCTTGTGGCAGCGGCTCGAAATACAAGTTCTGCCACGGCAGATAAGGCTTAGAATCTCGGGGCTGTGAGTGAGTTGTCCGCGCATGCCAAGGAGTTGAGAACCTCTGTAGCCAAGCTGCAGGGGCATCTTTGACCTGCCGGGCAAGCAGGCTCAGCTCGACGCTCTCGAGGAGAAGATCAACGATCCGGAATTGTGGGACGACGCCAAGCGTGCCGCGTCGTTGACGCAGGCTGCGGCTCGCCTTCGCAGCGAACTGTCGGACTGGGCCACGCTATCGCGACGTGTCGCCGATGCAGAGGATATGGCAGACTTACTCGACGTTGATCCCGACGAGGCGATGCTTGCGGAACTGGCGGGCGAACTCAAAGAGATGGATGAGGATATCCGCCAGCGTGAGATCGACATTCTCTACAGCGACCCCTATTCGGACAACCCCGCCATCGTGGGGGTTCAGTCCGGTGCCGGAGGCACCGACTCGCAGGACTGGGCGCTCATGCTGCTCAGGATGTATCTGCGCTGGGCCGAGAACCACAAATTCACCGTCGAGATGCTCGAAGAATCCGAGGGCGAAGAGGCGGGCATCAAGTCGGCGACGTTTCGCGTCGAGGGATTGCACGCTTTCGGCCGTCTCAAGGCGGAGCGTGGAGTGCACCGTCTGGTGCGTCTGAGCCCGTTCGATGCAGCGCACCGCCGCCATACGTCCTTTGCGCGGGTCGAGGTGACCCCGGAGATCGAGGACGACATCGAACTCGAGATCGACACCGACGATGTGCGCACCGATGTCTATCGCAGCAGCGGTGCCGGTGGCCAGCATGTCAACAAGACGTCGTCGGCGGTGCGGCTCACACATATTCCCACCGGCACAGTTGTCACGTGCCAGAACGAGCGTTCGCAGATGCAGAACCGGGAGGTGGCCTGGCGCGTCTTGCGCTCACGTTTGCTGGCGTTACAGCAGGCGGCGCATGCCCAGAAGATCGCCGACCTCAAGGGCGATTCACTTCCCGCCGAGTGGGGCTCGCAGATCCGGTCGTATGTGCTCCACCCCTACACGATGGTCAAGGACCACCGCACCGGTGTCGAGGTGTCGCAAGCACAGGCTGTGCTCGAAGGCGCGGTGGACCCATTCATCGAAGGCTATCTGCGCTGGTCTGCGAGTGAGGCCGCTGTCAGTGGCTGAATCGAAAACCACCATTGCGCCCGGGAACTTCCCGCTGTTGGATTTCATCCCTGACGGTGTGATAGTCGTCGATGCGGACGGAACGATCGTGCTGGTCAATACCCAGGCCGAGCGGATCTTCGGCTATAGCCGTAACGAATTGATCGGCCAGCCGCACGAGGTGCTGGTTCCCGAACGGTTCCGCACTGCCCACAACGCAGAGCAGACGAGTTACAGCAACGATCCTCGCATCCGCCCCATGGGGACCGGGCTCAAGTTGTCCGGGCAGCGGAAGGATGGCACGGAGTTTCCCGCCGACATCAGCCTGGGTGCCTTCGTGCTGGAGGGGAAACGTATGGCCGTTTCCGCAATTCGCGACGTTTCCGAACGCACGCGTCTCGAGCGGATTCGTGAGGCATTCATCAGCGATGCCGCTCACGAGTTGCGCACACCGGTGACAACTCTGGTGGGGCTGAGCGAACTTCTGGCACTCCATCTTCCCGAGATGTCAGAGACGCAAGTCGGCCAGACGCTCACGGCACTCAAACGCCAGGGGGAACGTGTTGGCATGCTCATCTCGAACCTACTCGATCTGTCCCGGCTCGAGGGCGGTCGCGAGAGTTTCGATGTGGGGTGGGTCGAGGTTGCGGGCGCTATTGGAGATGCAATTGGCGGCGCGCCAGCAGAGACGGGGACCTCAATCGAAGTTGTGGTCGAGCCAGGGATTGCCGTACTCGTCGATCCCGCTCGCTTTCGACAGGTGCTGACCAACCTGCTCGTCAACGCCTACCGGTATGGCGGCAAGCACATTCGCATCGATGCCAATCGGGATGCCTTCGGGGTCGTTGTCGCCATTTCAGACGACGGATCTGGAGTGCCGGCGGACATGATTCCCAAGGTTTTCGACCCGTTTACACGGGGCATGACCGCTGGCGCGCTGGGGGGGTCGGGGATCGGACTGGCGATCTGCCGCCGGCTTGTCGAAGCCTTTGGCGGCAAGATCTGGTACGAAGCGGCCGTGCCCGAGGGTGCCCGGTTTGTCATGCACCTACCGAGCGCGTGATGGCCCGTACAGTCCTGGTCGTCGAGGACGAGGCCGACATCCTCATGCTGGAGAAACTCATATTGGAGCTGTCGGACTACCTCAAGCTCGAGGCTGCGACCGCCGAGGACGCGCTCAAGGTGATCGAACGGGAGGTGCCAGATGCGGTACTGCTCGACCTGCGCCTGCCGGGGATGGACGGCTGGGAGCTGCTCGATGTATTGAAAGAGAAAGGCCTCCTGCCGGGGTTACCCGTCGTCCTGGTCACCGCCGATGCGGCGCCGTCAACCAAGGAGCGAGCCATCGAGGCAGGCTGCCGTGCCTACCTGTCCAAGCCCTTCAGTGTCGAGCAGTTGAAGCTCACACTGAAGAGTTTGACCGTCGAGTAGCGGAGCCGCTTCTTGCCTCTGCCGTACCGTCTCCTCTACGCAATCGGCATCACACCATGGGAAGTCTTGCGTGTCCCCCCCGCGCTCGTCGATCTGGTCGAGGGTGAGGCTGCACTGCCTCCGGGGCGAGCACTCGATCTGGGGTGCGGGACGGGGATGTCGAGTATCTACCTGGCCGACCACGGCTGGGAGGTTACGGGTGTCGACATGGTGCCAAGGGCGCTGGCCGTGGCTAAAGAGCGGGGCCGGCATCTCGACCAGCCGCCTAGATGGGTATGTGGTGACGTGACCCGGCTTAACGAACTCAACCTTGGCGGTGGCTACACCCTTGTGCTTGATATCGGCTGTCTCTTCTCTTTGCGCGCAGCCGATCGCTTTCGCGTTCTGGCTGAACTCGCGGTGGCGACCCTACCCGGCGGTCGCCTGCTGCGCTTTGGCATGACGGACCGCGAGGACATCCTTCACAACTCTGCCGGTGAATGGCGGCCTCTGTGGTATCGCCACGAGCGGAAAGCGCGGATTCCACTGAAGAATGCCAGCCCCTCGTGGTGCTGTCTCGAGCGTTGCCAGGAAGATCTTTAGGGGCCCGGCCCTGAGACCGAAGGCCAACCCTGGTTCCACTTTATGGGCGCGATGAACGGCTGGCGGACGAGGGGTGCTTCACCGGGCGACTTGATGGCGTTGTAGACCAGAACGTCCTTGCCGCCGAGGGTTTCAGCCGTCCCGCCACCGGTTCCCGACCAGCGGTCGTTGCGGTGGAGTATGGGGTTGGCGGGGTCTTTGCTGTATGGCCCCAGTGGTGAAGCGGACCTTGCCACTCCAGTGGCGTAGCCGGCGCCGCCATAGTAGTTGCCGCTAAAGAAGAGGTAGTAGCTGCCGTTATGCTTGACGACTGACGGGGCTTCGACCACCTTGCTCTCCCAGGCCTGATCGTTCTGCAGGAGAGGGACGCGTGGGCCGATGAGGCTCGTTCCATCGGCGGCGAGTTCGCTGCCCATGATCACCGACGGCTTGTCCACAGCATTGCCGTCGACCTTCCAGAAGAGATACGTCCGACCGTTGTCGTCGCGGAAGAACGTGGGGTCGATCACTCCGGTGCCGGGCGCTGTGATGAGTGGCTTCCCTGAATCGGTGTACGGCCCCTCTGGCGTCGCAGCTGTGGCTGCTCCGATTGCCAGCCAGCCGTCGGAGTTTCGAGCGGTGTAGTAGAGGGTGTAGTGGTCGCCGACCTGACGGATTTCGGGTGCCCAGAAATCACCGATCGCCCACGCCGGACCCTGACCGGGAGCGAATGCGGGTGTCGGTGTGGTCGAGGCTAATTGGTCGACCGATGGCGCGGCTCGGAGTTCGAAGCCGTCGCCGGTGCTGGCAAGAATCACGGCGTCGCGTGCCGTTGGCCCGGGGGTGATAGAAGGGTCGGGCACGTTGACACCAGGTACCAGGGCGCTGGCTGGAGCCGGCTGCGCGGCGACAGCCGTGATTGGGTCGGGGTAGCCGAGATGGTCTGCCTCCGAGGCGACCGGATTGTGGAGCATGCCTGCCGCCAGCCCCAGGCAGACAGCAGCAATCGCGACGGGCCGCAGGAAGCTGCGCAGCCGGCTCGGGTGTGCGGGCTCGTCGATCATGGTTCCAGCATGGGGCACTTGACGGGACAACGCGCGGACAGTGTGGCGGGGGTGTGGCGGGGGTGTCCAAATCCTGCTGTGCTTCGACATCCCCAATCCAACCAGTCCAGGTTGGATGCCGCCGCCGCGGATGAATTTCTGGATCGGCGGTATACTGCCTATGTTCCAGATCAGGTCCAAATTCGCTTTCACATCTCGTTGCGAACCGCCTGGGACCTCGCCGCCATGCCGGCGCTCACCGCCATCACTGAACCATGCCAATGACTGCAGTAGCCGATCCACCAACTTTCCGCACTGCGCTTGCTGCGGATCCCGCGTTACGCCCCGTGATCAGCTTTCACGGCGTCGGCAAGACGTACGCCAATGGCACTGTCGCGTTGCGCGACATCGATCTGTCCATATACCAGGGGGACTTCGTCTTTCTGGTCGGGGCCTCGGGCGCGGGTAAATCGACGCTGGTGCGCCTGTTGATTCGTGAAGAGGTCGCCTCAACCGGACGCATCTTCATTGAGGGGCACGAGGTCACGCGCATGCCGCGGCGCAAACTGCCAAAGCTGCGCCGCCACTTTGGCATAGTTTTTCAGGACGTCAAGCTGCTGCCCAAGCTGACAGTGGCACAGAATGTTGCCTTTGCCCTCAACGTCACCCGGCCGGGCCAGCGTCATCTCAAGGAGAAGGTCGAGGAGACGCTGTGGATCGTAGGGTTGGAAGACAAGAGCGACAAGTTCCCTGACGAACTATCCGGCGGTGAACAGCAGCGCGTCGCCATTGCGCGTGCGCTGGTCATACGTCCTCGCATCTTCCTTGCCGACGAGCCGACCGGCAACCTCGATCCTGACACGTCCTGGGGCATCGTCCAGTTGCTGTTGCAGATCAATCATCGTGGGACCACGGTCGTCATGGCCACCCACAATCGCGAAGTCGTCGACCTGGTGCGCCGTCGCGTTATCGGTATCGACGACGGGCGCATCGTCCGGGATGAGATCGAAGGCCAGTACCTCAAGCAAGGGGAGGCAACGATTTGAGACGTCTGGTCGCCTCCTTGTCGTTTGCCGTCATCAGCGCCGTCCAGAACTTCGTGCGCAACCTTTGGCTCTCGGTTGCGGGGGTGGTGACCATGACGCTGATCCTCGTGGTGGTCGGCGCCATCCTGGCCGGCACGCACTCCGTGGGAAGCCTCGTGGATCAGCAGAAGACGCATGCCAGCAAGCTCCAGATCTACCTGCAGGACACAGCCTCAGAGGCGAGCATCGCCAATTTCCAACTCCATCTGGCGAGCGACCCGCGTGTGGTATCGGTTGGTTTCACCAGTAAGGACATGGCGCTGCAGCAGGCCCGTGATCGGGGTTTGGACCCCGATGCGCAAGTGCAGGTGATCGGTGCCAACCCGTTGCCCCAGTCGATCGACGTCACCACCAAACAGCTCAACGACGTCTCAGCGATTGCCAATGCCGTGCAGGCCAATCCGCTTGTCGACCAAACGGGTCATTCCACCGACAACAACGTCAAAGTCCAACAGAGTCTGATCTCGTTCAGCAGTCAGGTCACCGTAATCGGGATCGGGCTTTCGCTGATGTTCGGGTTCATAAGCCTGGTCATCATCATGGTCACGATCCGGACGGCGGTATTCGTCCGTCGGGCTGAGATCGAGATCATGAAACTTGTCGGCGCCACCGACTGGTTCGTATGCTGGCCGTTCATCCTCGAAGGAATTCTCGGGGGTCTCATCGCCGCAGGTTTCTCCACGGTGATGTTGTATGCGGGCTACGGCCTCTTCATCAGCAATCTGCACAGCACCATCTTGTCGGTGCCCTACGACGGCGGCTATCTGACACTGCTGCTAGGTCTTGTGGTGGCGGTTGGAGTGGCGCTGGGGGGCTTTGGAAGCTATCTTGGG
>JACWAJ010000052.1 GCA_014874355.1 bacterium
CCGACTCACCGATCTCGGCGTCGGCTTCTCCGGTTCTCCCACGAGTACTGCAAGTACGCGTGGTGCGATCCTCGTGCGCCTCCTTGACCTCGGCGGCCGGTGCGGCACATCAGCGTCGCGTTACTGAGACAGGCTGCTAGGGGCTAGCGACCGAAGAGGCTCCGGCGCTTCTTGACTTTGTCCGGCTCCCGCCGGCCTGCCCACACCACCGAAGGCACGAGTTGCGCTACCAGTTCGCGCACCGCACGACTGATCTCGGCCTCGGGTTGGATCTCGACGAATGGAACGCCACGGGTCACGGCTTCGCCAACCACACGCGGTTCAAAGGGCAACTGGGCCACAACTGGAGAACGGAGGTTGCCCTCGATGGCCTCCTTGTTGAAGTCGGAGTAGGCGTCAACCCGATTGACAATGAGTTGGATCGCGGCAGCGTCGACACCTAGCGACTCGAGAACCTTCAGGGTGAGTTTGGCATCCTTCAGGGCGGGAATCGTGAGCGATGTCACCACCAGGATCTTCTGGACCAACTCGATGAGCTCGATATTGAACTCCGACACATGGCACGATGTGTCGACGACCACGTAGTCGAATTGCCCGCGCAACCCGGCCATTATGTTGCGAATATGCTTGGTAGTTACCAGATCGGCATATTCGGGGCTTAGCGGCGCCAGCAAGACGCTGATGCCGCCGGGGCCTTTCGCCAACACATCGCCTAGAATCTCGGGCTCAATGGCCTCGCCACTGCTCACGAGATCGGTGATGCTGCGAGGATGGTCGATGTTCAGCATCACCCCTACATCGCCAAACTGCAGGTCAAGATCGACGAGCGCGACTTTTGCGCTGGTCTCGGCTGACAGTGCAACCGCAAGGTTGGACGCCAGCAGCGTCTTCCCCACACCACCCTTGCCCGCGAATACGAGGATGACTTCGCCCGGCTCGGTACCACGAGCCGTCGCGGCCACCCCGGTCTGCGCCGGCGCGTGGTCGGCAAGGTACGTTCCCCGCTTCTGTTCCAGCATGTAAACCTGGCGAATTGCAGCGACAAGTTCATCATGGCTGAAGGGCTTGATGAGGAACTCCCGGGCGCCGGCCTGCATGGCACGCCGAAGGTAGTCGCGTTCGCCCTGAACCGACATGATGATCACGGGGGATGCCGACAACTCCTCCGTCAGCAGCTCGGTCGCCTGAATGCCGTCCATCACCGGCATGTTGACGTCCATCAGGATGATGTCAGGCTTGGTCGCATGCGCCATTTCGACCGCCTCGCGGCCGTCGCCGGCGGTGCCGACCACCTCTATGTCGTCATCGAATCCCAGCAGCTTCTGGAGGTTCTGCCGGGTGCTGGCGATATCGTCTACAACCAGCAGCCGGATCATCGAGCAGCCCCCGCCAACTCAGCCTACGGACATACGAGCCGATGCCGCCGGGTCAAGCGGTACGCCCGGCCCCATCGTCGCGGCCAGGGTGACAGTCTTCACGTAGGTGCCTTTGAGGCCCTGAGGCTTGGCTCGCACAATCGAGTCCATGAGCGCAGCCAGGTTCTCGGACAGCTGGGTCGCCTCGAACGAGGCCTTGCCGATCGGTGAGTGAATGATCCCGAAACGATCGACACGGAACTCGATCCGACCGCCGCGCACGTCCTTGATGGCCTTGGCGATGTCGAAGGTCACCGTCCCCGCCTTGGGATTGGGCATCATGCCCCTGGGACCGAGGATCTTGCCCAACCGGCCAACCAGGCCCATGGTCTCCGGAGTGGCCAGCGCAACGTCGAAGTCGATCTCGCCGGCCTGGACCTTCTTGACCAGATCGTCGCCGCCAACGATTTCGGCGCCGGACTCGATTGCCTCACGGGCCTTCTCCCCGGTGGCGAAAACCGCAATCCGGCGCACGCGGCCGGTGCCATGCGGCAGCACGACGCTGCTGCGAACCATCTGATCGGCGTGGCGCGGGTCAACACCGAGACGGACGTGGGCCTCGATGGTGGCGTCGAACTTGGCCGTGGACGTCTCACGCACCAGCGCCGCACCTTCGGCGGGTTCGTACACCCGGTCCTTCTGTAGTTTCTCGGCAGCGACGCGGTGGTTCTTTCCGTGGAACCTGGGCATTGGTTGCTCTCCTGTGGTGCAAGCGGACGGCTGGCGTCCTCCCACGTTGGGGGTTGGTTGCTGTGTCAGCCCTCGACGGTTACGCCCATCGACCGGGCCGTACCCGCGATGACTTTGGTCGCATTGTCGAGATCAAAAGAATTCAGATCGGACATTTTGACTTCCGCGATTTCGCGCAACTGTGCGGTCGTCACGGTGCCGACCTTGTCCATGTTCGGCTTTGCCGAACCCTTGTCGGTGCTCGCTGCCTTCTTGAGAAGGTCGGCGGCCGGCGGGGTCTTGGTGATGAACGTGAAGGTGCGGTCTTCGAACACGATGATCTCGGCAGGGATCACCGATCCAGCCTGCTGAGCTGTCCGCTCGTTGTAGGACCGGCAGAACTCCATGATATTGATGCCGTGCGGACCCAGCGCGGTACCCACCGGCGGTGCGGGTGTCGCCTTGCCAGCTTGAATCTGGAGGCGAATGACGGTCTTTACTTTCTTCTTTCCCACAGCATCGATCCCTTAACGTATGCGCTCGACCTGGAGCAGGTCGAGTTCGACGGGCGTTTCGCGCCCGAACATGTTGACTAGAACTTTCAGCTTCCCCTTCTCGGCGTTGATCTCGGTGACCTTGCCGTGGAAGTCTGTGAACGGACCGTCCGTGACGCGAACATTATCGTCCACCGCGTACTCGACGGCGACTTTGGCGGGCGCCTCGGCATTGATCTGCTTCTGGATCACGCGGACTTCGTTGTCCTGCAGCGGCACGGGCTTGTTTCCCGAGCCGACGAACGAGGTCACCCCCGGCGTATTGCGGACCACGTACCACGACTCGTCGGACATGACCATGTTGACGAGGATGTAACCGGGGTAGATGCGCTTGTTGACGTGGCGCCGCTGGCCGTCTTTGATCTCGATGACGTCCTCAGTGGGGACGAGAACCTCGAAGATCCGGTCGTGCATGTCCATGGACTCGACACGCTTGAGGAGATTGGTACGAACCTTGTCCTCGTGCCCCGAATAGGCATGCACCACATACCAGCGGGCTTCGTTGCTTTCGGCTAGCTCATTCATCAGACACTCACTTCTACTGTTTTGGCACCTGTATTGGCACCGCGGGGCTCGCCTGCGGGCTTATCTGTACCGCCGGAGCCGACGGACTGCTCGTGGGCGTCGTGTTGTAGATACGACCAACTCCAGACGCAAGACCCCAGTCCGCGAGGCCGATGATGCCAGAGAAGATGATCACCGTCATGATGACGATGCCTGTCATGCGCGACAACTCGTCGGCGCTAGGCCAGACGACCTTGCGCAGTTCGTCAATGACGGCTTTGGGCCGCACCCTGGAACTTGCATCGAGACTGGGTCCCGCAGATGCAGCGCCACGAGGCCTCTGTTGGCCCGGTCGAGGCTTGGCCACCTGAACTCGCTTGCCTCCTGTTGACGCCGGTCCGGCGTCCCGATTGGTTTGGCAGGGGCGGCAAGACTCGAACTCGCGACCCTCGGTTTTGGAGACCGATGCTCTACCAGCTGAGCTACACCCCTGGGTTGAATTGGCTATTTGGTCGGCTTACTTGGTCTCTTTATGTGCCGTATGCGTACGGCAGCGTGAACAGTACTTCCGCAACTCCAGACGATCGGGATCGTTGCGCTTGTTCTTGACGGTCGTGTAGTTGCGTTCCTTGCAGGTTGGGCACTGCAAGGTGACGATGGAAGTTGCGCCTTTCGCGGCCACGTTTCTGCCTCAACACAAATAAGACCTAGCGGCGCTAGGTCAACTGTGATCGTAGCAGAGGCAGGCACGGCGAAGCAAATTCGCCCAGATCGGCCACGCTCACGGCACCGACGGCACGACGCACTTGCGCGGATCGAGATGGAGTACCAGAGCGTCCTCGCGTCCGGCGCCAGTGGACGACGTGAAGCCAACAAGGGTCGTACCATCGGAGTTCACGACCAGGTCATATGCGGCTTCAGTGCCTTTGCCGCCCCACACGCAGGTCGAAATTGGCAATCCATCCTTTGCGCCAAATCGCCCGACCGCAATATCGAAGCCGGAGCCTGCAAGCTCCGGGAGCTTGGCGCCGACAACGAGCGCACCGTCGACCGGGTCGACCGCAATCGACCGGGCCGACCCGTTCCCCGACCCTTTCCAGGGCACAGTCCAGAGGCGGTGGCCGCTGAAGTCGTACGCAGCCAGCACAATGACATCACCACTGCCGGTTTGGATGCCAGCGGTGTAGAGACTGTGTCCGTCGGAGGCAAGTCCCAGATAGTCGGCACCACTGGCCGCAGCACTCCATGTCGTCGACCACCGCAGCGCGCCATCCTTAGTGGAGAATGCCGCCACCAACGCCTCGCCACC
>JACWAJ010000053.1 GCA_014874355.1 bacterium
GATGCATCCGGTTGCCGACAAACCGCATCTGGCCGCTGTCGACTCCGAAACGGCCGGACTCCTCGACGCCGAGTTGCGCCGCCAGGAAGAGACGCTGGAGTTGATCCCCTCGGAGAATCTGGCCTCACCGGCAGTCCTGGAAGCGCTCGGCTCCTGGCTCACCAATAAATACGCCGAAGGCACGCCCGGCAAGCGCTATTACGGCGGATGTCAGGTCGTCGACAAGGTGGAAAACCTGGCCCGGGACCGCGCCAAGCAGCTCTTCGGGGCCGAGCATGCCAACGTCCAACCACACTGCGGCTCCAGCGCCAACATGGCGGTCTACGCTTCAGTGCTCCAGCCGGGCGACAAAGTCCTTGGCATGGCATTGGATCAAGGCGGTCACCTGAGCCATGGGTCGCCGGTCAACTTCTCGGGCAAGATCTATTCCTTCGAGGCCTACACGGTGTCTCCAACAACCGGGCTTATCGACTACGCCGAGTTGCGCCGGCGCGCTCTCGACGTCATGCCCAAGATGATCGTTGCCGGCTACAGCTCCTACCCGCGCCGGCTGGACTTCGAACAGTTCGCCGCCATCGCCAGGGAGGTTGGCGCCTATCTCCTTGTGGACATGGCGCACTTCGCGGGGTTGGTGGCCGGCGGCGTCCACCCCTCCCCGGTGCCGTATGCCGATTTCGTGACCATGACCACGCACAAGACGATGCGCGGCCCCTGGGGCGGTCTCATCCTCTGCAAGGCGGAGTATGCGGACGCCATCGATCGATCGGTTTGCCCCGGCACCCAGGGCGGACCGTTACTCCACGCCATCGCCGCCAAGGCGGTGATGTTGCATCAGTGCCTGCAGCCCGAATTCAAGCAGTACGCGCAGCAGGTGGTCGACAACGCCAAGGCTCTGGCTCAGGGACTTGCCGACGGTGGCCAGAGTCTCGTCACCGGCGGCACCGACAATCACCTCATGGTGGTTGACTTGCGGCCGACGGGCCTTGCCGGTCGCACCGTGCAGCGGGGGTTCGACGAGGTCGGCATCACGCTCAACGCCAACGCTTTTCCCGGCCACGGCGGCACACCGTTCAACCCCAATGGGATCCGCCTGGGCACTCCCGCCGTCACATCCCGAGGCATGCGCCAGACTGAGATGGCGGAGATATCCGAATTGATCGTCAGCATGCTGCGCAACTTCGACGATGCGGCCACCCGTGCCACCGTACGGGAGCGAAGCCTTGGGCTGTGCCGGCGCTTTCCGTTGGTGTACCGCGGCTGATGCTTGGATTCTCGGCGCCGTGGCTGTCGGCGCTGCCGCCGTTTCTTACGGCCTGTGCCATCTGCATCGCGATCGTGCCCTTGACGACGTTGCTGGCCAATCGGGTCGGCGCCGTCGCTCAGCCCGACGAGGACCGCCACATCCATCCACTGCCGACGCCGCGGCTTGGCGGCATTGCGATGTTCTGTGGGTTCGCAGTTGCGCTGGCGCTCTTTGGCGGTGGCATCACAGTCCGCTGGCAGGTGGTCGCCGTCTGTGCCGCCATCACGGTGGCCATGGCGATCGACGACGTACTCGATCTGAAGCCTTGGGCCAAGCTGGCTCTGGAACTGGGTGCGGGTGTTGCCGTGGCGTTGAGCGGCATCCTCATCACGTTCTTCGCGTTGCCCTGGGGGGGCAACGGCGTGAATCTAGTCGAGCTGGGGTGGCTGGCCGCGCCCATCACGGTTGTATGGGTGATGGGAATGCAGGTGTCCATCAATTTCCTTGACGGTTCTGACGGTGTCGCCGCCGGGGTGGTTGGCATCGTGGCACTCGTCTCGATGCTGGCTGCGGTGAACCGGCTTGACGAGGCACACGACGTCCAAAGCGGGGTCATCGTCATGAGCGGGGCGTTGATGGGTTGCTGCGTCGGGTTTCTGGTTTTCAACCTACCGCCAGCACGCGTCTTCATGGGCGACACCGGGGCTCATTTTCTGGGTGTGGCACTGGCCGCCATTACCATTCTCGGGGTTGCCAAGGTGGCGGTCGGGCTGTCGCTCATGGTCCCGCTCATCGCGCTCGGCCTGCCGATAGGCGACACCGCCTTTGCCATTGTCCGCCGTCGCCGCGCCGGTATCAGTGCCGCCCAGCCGGACGCAGGCCATCTCCATCACCGTCTCCTCGCCCGGGGGCTCACCCCGATGGAGACGGCCCTCACCTTCTACTTGATGACCGGCATCCTGGGCTGTGTGGGGCTGGCGCTGTTCGGTCACCGCCGGATCCTGGACATCGCACTGGTGCTGCTGATAGTTGCCTTGGCGTGGTTGTGGCATCGCAATCACAACCAGAGGCGGGCTCGGCGGGCTCTGGCGCGGAATGGATTGAGACGGTGAGGCAGCGCACCACACCGTCGACAGCGGATCTCATCGGCCTGGGCATGTTGTTGGCGACCTCTGTCGTGGCGCCGTTACTGGGTGGGCTCTGGTTGGATGGTCGCTTGGGGACTTCACCCGCCGGAGTCTTGGTGGGACTGCTACTTGGTATCGTCGCTGCCGTCGTTACCGTGTTCGTGAGGTTCAAACGCTACTTGTGAAGGGCTCCACGGACAAAGCGTGTTCGACGATGGTCGTCTCGTTCGCCGCCATCTCCAGTGCCACCCTCGCTGCGCTGGTCCTGTGCGGCGCTTTCATCTCGGGTCAAATAGCTGTGGGATTGCTGCTGATCGCCGGCATCATCGTCGGAGCGGGTAACGGGGTGGCCGCAAGGCGTCTCTATGCCACTGGGTTGCCGTTTGGACTTACCAGCGTGCTGCGCCTCACCGTGATGTCGGCGCTGATGTTGGGCGGTACCTGGCTGCTCGGCATCGGGCACATCTGGCCGCTGATCCTCGGCCTGGGGCTGGCCCAGCTGGCACTGGCAGGTTCGGCCGCGTTCGTGGCGGTACGCGCGTGATGGTATTCGCGGATGTGGCCATCAGTGTTCACCAGAGTCAGACGGCAATCTGCTCTGGCGGCGGATTCTGGTGCACCGTCAACCAAGACACCTTGATCTCAAGCGGAATCGCGATGCTGGTCACGCTCATCTTGGGTCTGGTCGTGGCCGCAAATCTGCGTCACGGTCGTCCAGGGAAGCTCCAGATGATCTTCGAGGCGGCACTCAGCTATGTGCGCGATCTAACGCGCGAGAACGTCGCCGCGGACGCCGCATTCATCGTTCCGATTGCAATGACCATCGGATTCTTCATCGTGGTGGCAAACTGGATCGACTTCTTCCCACTGCAGAAGCCAGTGATCCCCGCCAACTCCGACTGGAACCTGACCTTGGCCATGGGCCTGATCGTCATCATCGTGGTGCAAGCGTACAGCGTCAAAGTACTGGGGTGGTTCGGCTACTTACGTCGCTTTACCAAACCATTTGAGTTGCCACTGCCGGTGCGAATTCTTTTCATTCCACTCAACGTCTTGGAAGAGGTCGTGAAGCCAGTCACGCTCTCGCTCCGGCTCTTCGGCAACATTCTGGCGGGCGTGATCATGGTGGAGTTGATCCCGCAGTTGATCCCCGTTTGGCTGAGCTGGCTGCCGTTGTCACTGTGGAAGGCATTTGACGTCTTCTTGATAGGCAGCCTCCAAGCATTCATCTTCATGCTACTGACGATCATCTACTTCGGCATGGCCCGCGAGGGCTTGGAAGAATCAGAGAACGGTGCGCACCCGCCCGCTCCGCAACCCGTTTAGGAGAAACCATGGCTGACCCAACCGCTCTATCGGGAGCTCTCATCGGTGCCGGAATCGCACTTGGCGGCGGCGCCATTGGTGCCGCCATAGGCGACGGCCTGCTGGGTAATGCCGCCATCCAGGGGACGGCACGTCAACCCGAACTGGCGGGTCGTCTCACGACCACCATGTTCATCGTTGTCGGGCTGGTCGAAGCCATGTACTTCATCAACGTGGCGCTCATCTTCGTCCTGATCAGTCAAGCAAGCAAGTAGCGGCAACGGAGTAGTCGATGCAGCTTGCGGCCCTGCTGGCGGCGGATTCCGGCGATCAGTCAGTGAACATCCTTTCGCCCAACCTCACATTGGTAATTGAGGTCGTGGCGTTCTTGGTGCTGCTTGCGCTGCTCTCGAAGTTTGTCTATCCACCGATAATCGCCACCGCCGACCTTCGCCAGCGGGAGATCGATGCGGCGCACCGCGATGCGGAAGCTGACCGTCTCGAGATAGTCGCGCTCGGCCAACAGGTCGAACAACTACTCGATGTGGCCCGGGAAGAGGCACGGCAGGAAGTCGGTGCCGCACAGAGACAGTCTGCCAAGGTTGCCGAAAGCGCACGCCGTGAGGGGCGGCAGCGTGCCGAAGCGGAGGTGAGACACGCCCGCCAGGAGATCCGCGTGGAGCGGGAACGGGCATCGGCGGAGCTGCGCCAAGACGTGGTGACTTTGGCTACAGCGGTGGTGTCGTCTCTTGGGGGTAAGGCTCTCGACTCGAAAGCTGTACGGCAGGCCGTAGACGAGGCCGTACGATGAGCCCGGAGCTGCTCGCCGAGACAACTACGTTTGTGGTCATGCTCGTTCTCATCGTGTGTCAGGGCTGGCCGCGTCTCTTGCGAGTTGCGGAGGTGCGGCAGGATCGCATTGCCGCGGTCCTTGCTGAAGCGCACACGGTTCGCTCGGAGGTTGGCGTTGCGCTCGAGGAAGCGCGCAAGCAAGTTGACGCGGCACGTCAGCAAGCGGAGCGGATTCATGAGCAGGCGCATAAGGCAGTTGAAGACGAAGCTCGAGACGCCAGCATCAGGGCGGAGCGCGAGGCAGAGGCTTTTCTCGTGCAGCTCAAGGGCCAGATCGACGCCGAACGACGTCGGGCGATTGCCGAGTTGCGCCGCGAGGTTTCAAGCGTGGTTGTGGATGCGGCAGGACGTGCTCTTGGTCGCGCTCTCACTGCGCAAGGTCAAGCCGAGTTGATCGGCGCGAGCCTCGGCAAAATGGTGCCCCATGGCGGCGGTGGGGAATAAGGGTGAGTGGAGCCGTGACGTCATCGGTGGTTGTGCGGCGATATGCTCTTGCCTATTTTTCACTCGCCCGCGAGCGTGGTGAGAGTGCCGCCTGGCGTATCGAGCTGGCACGGGCTTCGGACGCACTTGGCGACCCCGGCGTGCGTCTCGCTCTTGCCAACCCGCGCTTGCCTCGTGCCGACCGTGTACGGCTCGCACTTGAGCTTATTGACGGCGTGAGCCAAGAGGCCTGCAATCTGGTGCGGCTACTCGTTGAACGTGGGCGAACGAGCCTGCTCGGCGATGTCCTGGTCGAGTACGACCGCCTGGCCGACAGCGAGAGCGGCATCGTCCGTGCCGAGGTGACCACGGCGATTCCGGTGGACGACGCTCTGCGGCGGCGCATCACCGAATCGCTGCGGAAGAGCCTTGGCCGTGAGGTCGTCGCCACGGTGAACCAGGATCCCTCCATAATCGGCGGACTCGTAATCCATATCGGTGATCGGGTCATTGACAACAGTATTCGCACCCACCTGCGGCAGCTCAAGGCTGCTCTGCTCTGACGCAAGAGGACAATTGAACAATGGCTATCCTGAGTGATGAGATCGGCGAAATCCTCAAGCAGCGCATTGCCAGCTTCGAGGCCCCGATAGTCGACGCCCACGAGGGAGTCATTACGTCGGTCAACGACGGCATTGCGCGAATCTACGGCCTTGATGCCGCCATGGCGGGGGAACTGCTCGAGTTCCCGGGCGAGGCAGATGGACAGCCGGTTTACGGCCTTGCCCTCGATCTGCGTCAAGACGGTGTGGGGGCGGTCGTTTTGGGTCCGTTCGAACACCTTCAAGAAGGCGACACGGTGCGGACCACCGGGCGTATCGCTGAAGTCCAGGCGGGCGAAGCACTGATCGGCCGGGTGGTGGATGCGCTGGGCACCCCTCTCGACGGCAAGGGTGCGATCACCACCATGCACACCATGCCCATCGAACGCGTGGCTCCTGGTGTTCTGGCACGCCAGGGCGTGACCACGCCGCTGCAGACCGGGATCAAGGCCATCGACGCCATGTTTGCCATCGGCCGCGGCCAGCGTGAACTCATCATTGGTGATCGCCAGACCGGCAAGACCGCGGTGGCGCTCGACGCCATCCTCAACCAGAAGGGCCAGGACGTCGTCTGCATCTACGTTGCCGTCGGGCAGAGGGCCTCCACTGTGGCGCAGGTCGCGGCGACGCTCGAACAGCAGGGTGCGCTCGACTACACGATCATTGTGGCGGCCACGGCGGCGGATCCACCGGCCATGCAGTACATCGCCCCATACGCAGGCTGTGCCATGGGCGAGTGGTTCATGCAGCAGGGCCGTGATGCGCTCATCATCTACGACGATCTGAGCAAGCATGCCGATGCGTACCGTCAACTGTCTTTGCTGCTGCGCCGTCCGCCTTCTCGCGAGGCGTATCCGGGTGACATCTTCTATCTGCACTCGCGGCTTCTCGAACGCGCTGCGCGTATGTCCGGCGCGCAAGGCGGTGGGACGCTGACGGCATTGCCGATAATCGAAACCAAGGCCAATGACGTTTCGGCTTACATCCCCACCAACGTGATTTCCATCACCGATGGGCAGATCTATCTCGAAACCGATCTCTTCAACGCCGGAATCCGGCCCGCAATCAACGTAGGCCTTTCGGTGTCGCGCGTTGGCAGCGCCGCGCAGACCAAGGCGATGAAGCAGGTCGCCGGCCAGCTCAAGCTCGATCTCGCCCAGTACGGCGAACTCAAGGCGTTTGCCCAGTTCGCAGCCGATCTCGATGCACGCACGCGTCGTGCCCTGGAACGTGGCCAGCGCATGACCGAGTTGCTCAAGCAGACTCAGAGCCAGCCGATGCCGTTCGCCGAGCAGGTGATGACGATCTATGCGGGCACGCACGGCTACATCGACGACTTGGATCTGGATGGCATTCGAGCGTTCGAGCGTTCGTTGTTGCGCTTCATGGCGAACGAGCATCCCGATGTGGCCGGTGCGATCACCGCAGAGAAGGCGCTCAGCGAGGCAATCGAAGCCAAGCTGAAGGCTGCTCTCGACGGTTTCAAGAATGGCTACGCAGGCTAGGAGCCTGTTTCAGCATGGCAAGCCTCCTAGATCTGCGCCGTCGCATCAAGAGCGTCAAGAACACGCAGAAGATCACCAAGGCCATGGAACTGGTAGCCGCCGCCAAGATGCGCCGTGCCCAGGAACGTCTGCTGGCTGCACGTCCCTATGCCGACGAGATAGCCGGTGTGACCGAAGAACTGATGCGGCGATCGTCAGGGCACAGGCACCCTCTGCTTCAGGTGCGTGAGGTCAGGCGGCGCTGTCTCATCGTGATCACCGCCGACCGTGGCCTGGCGGGTGCGCTCAATAGCAATACCATCCGGCTGGCACTGCGGGAGATGAACTCCACCCCTGACATCCCTTGCTCGGTGGTTTCGGTAGGCCGGAAGGGACGTGACAGTTTGCGGCGGATGGGGAAGCAGTTTGTCGCCGATGTCTCCAGCTATGGCGACCGTCCCACTTTGGGCGAGTTGCTGCCGGCAATGCGAGTCGCCATGCAGGAGTACACCCGTGGCGAGGTCGACAGGGTGGATGTGGTCTACTCGCAGTTCGCCAGCGCCGGCCGGCAGGAGGCCACCGTGCAGTGTTTGCTTCCGATAGCCATTCCCGAGGTGGCTTCGGGGCCGGCGGTCGACTTCGAGTACGAGCCGGAAGCCCGTGATGTCATCGATGCCTTGCTGCCGCGTTACGTCGAGGCCCAGGTGTACCGCGCGGTACTCGAGAACATTGCGAGCGAACAGGCGGCGCGGATGCTGGCCATGCACAGCGCATCCGACAATGCCAGTGACCTGATTGCCGATCTGACGTTGACCGCCAACAAGGTCCGGCAGGCCACCATAACCACCGAATTGATGGAGGTCGTCGCCGGTTCGGCGGCGGGTTGACCTCCCAACAAGAAACGGACTTGCCGTTATCGTTATAACGGTAAGTCCGCTATAATGTGGGCATGTCCGTGACAAGCCTGACAGAATTGCGCCGGGTCTTCGGCCCGGAGCAGACCCTCGTTGACGATCTTGCGGCTCGTGGGTACTTTGACCCCGCCAAGGCACTCTGGGGATCGTTAACCATGGGGCGTGTTCTCGGATTCGCGGCCGTCAATCCCGGTCGCGAGTTTGCCATGAGCGAAATCTATTGGCGGACAAATGCCAGCTTCGACAGTGTGCGTCGCGCCATTCATCGTCTCGTCGATGCCGAACTGTTGGAGCGGCGACCGGCACGAGGCAAGGGTGGGAGGGGGGCGGTGTACGTCCTTCCCGATAATCACGTCTTCCTCCAGGCATTTCGCGAACTCAGTCTGCGATATGCCGTCCTTGGGCCTCGATTGTGTGCTGCTCGCGATGAATTAGGGTCAGCCGCTGTCGTCGACGCATTCGTCTACGGCTCATTCGCGCGTTACGATGATCGTCCGACCAGCGACATAGACGTCGGCGTCGTGGGGCGTGCCAATCTCTATGATCTGGCGCGTTTTCAACCCCGTCTTTATGAGGAGACGGATCGTCTTGTCACCATCCATCTCTTCACCGTCGACGAGTGGGCTGATGCGAGACACCGCGATGATTTCATTGGACGGGTTTACGCATCGCCTCGGATTCCACTCATATGAACGATGAACATCAGTTACGTGAGTTGCGGCGGTACTTCGATTTGGGGGTTGACGCCGGGCACTTCAACTTGCGTCGCGAGGCGAAGACCGAGCGCGAGATACGTGATCAACTCGATCTCGCACAACGGCACCTTGCCGCCGCCCGGCTCGCGGAACTGCAGGAGCTATTCCCTGGTGCCGCGTTCTCAAAGGCGTACGACGCCTGCATCGTTGTAGCCAATGCGCTCATCGCCGCTCTTGGGTACCGAGCATCAGGTGACGCCGGCCATGAGGAGGTTCTGCGTGCCTCGGAGCAGATTGTCCACGCGCTCGGAGACACCACTACAGAGGCCACCCTGAATACCGTGCGCGAATGGTTCCGTGATTTGCGCCATATGACCCAGTACCGGAGCGCCCATATCGTCGAACCGGCTGATCTAGAGCACGCGTTATTGATTGCCGCAGACTTGACCACTCGTCTTGGCGATGTGGCGAAACGCCTACTTGCGGTAGGGTATGACGTTGCGGCGGAATCGGTACCGGAACGCCACCTTCGCGACCGTCGAATTCGTCCTGCTCGGGCGGCGAAAGCGTCGAATCCACATGGCCAGGACGGCTAACCGTGCGGTGGGGACGGGCTCCGACTTCAGCGCAAAACATTCCTCTACTATCAGGATGAACATGCCAGTCAAAGATAATCCCGCCACCGGAACCGTCACCCAGGTCATCGGCGCAGTCGTCGACGTGCAGTTCGATGCGGGCCGGCTTCCCGACATCCTCCACGCGTTGGAGATCGAGCGGGACGGCGGTAAGCGTCTCGTACTCGAAGTCCAGCAACTCGTCGGTGATGGCGTGGTTCGCACCATAGCCATGGACACGACTGACGGCCTCCGCCGCGGAACCGTGGTGACGAATACCGGCGGACCGATCATGGTCCCGGTGGGCAAGGCCACGCTGGGCCGGATGTTCAATGTCATCGGTGAGCCCATCGACGGCAAGCCGCAGGTGGGCGGTAAGCGGGCTTCCATCCACCGCCAGCCACCGGGGATCGAGGACCAGGACACAAGCCAGCAGATCCTCGAAACCGGCATCAAGGTCATCGATCTCATCTGCACCTTCTCCAAGGGTTCCAAGATCGGCCTCTTCGGTGGGGCGGGTGTCGGCAAGACGGTCATCGTCACCGAGATGATCAACAACATCGCCAAGCAGCATGGCGGGTTCTCCGTGTTTGCCGGCGTGGGTGAGCGCACCCGTGAGGGGCGCGACCTCTACGGAGAGATGGAGGAGTCGAAGGTTCTCGACAAGACGGCGCTCGTCTTCGGTCAGATGAACGAACCGCCTGGCGCTCGGGCTCGGGTGGCGCTCACCGGCCTCACCATGGCCGAGTACTTCCGCGATGAGGAAGGCGCTGACGTCCTGCTGTTCGTCGACAACATCTTCCGCTACACGCTTGCCGGTGCCGAAGTCTCGGCATTGCTTGGTCGCATGCCGTCCGCGGTCGGCTACCAGCCCACCCTGGGCACCGAGATGGGCGACCTGCAGGAGCGCATCACCTCGACCAAGACCGGTTCGATCACGTCGGTCCAGGCGGTCTATGTTCCGGCTGATGACTTCACCGATCCTGCGGTGGCAACGACGTTCGCCCACCTGGGGGCGGTCGTGTCGCTGAGCCGGGCACTCACCGAGATCGGCATCTATCCCGCGGTCGACCCCCTCGATTCCACGAGCCGGGTGCTCGATCCACTACTGGTCGGCGAGGAACACTACCGCGTTGCCCAGGAGGTGAAGAGGGTGCTCCAGGAGTACAAGGAACTCCAGGACATCATTGCCATTCTTGGACAGGAGGAACTCTCCGACGACCAGAAGATGACGGTGGCGCGGGCCCGGCGCATCCAGCGATTCCTGTCCCAGCCGTTCCATGTCGCCGAGGTCTTCACCGGCCGTCCTGGTAAGTACGTTCCATTACAGGAAACCATCAGGGGATTTGCCGAGATTCTGGATGGCAAACACGACGACCTTCCCGAAGACGCCTTCTACATGGTGGGCGGTATCGATGAGGCTGTCGAAAAGGCGAAGACCCTCTGATGCCGGAGAAGCTGAAGGTCGAACTGGTCACAGCCGAGGGGCGAGTCCTCAGTGAGGAGGCCGACTTCGTGGTCGTCCCGGGGAAGGACGGCGAACTCGGCATCCTGCCGCACCACATCTCGCTCTTGACGCCGCTCAAGCCGGGCGAGGTGAAGGTGGTCAACGACGGCAACGAGGAATTCCTCTTCGTGTCGGGGGGCTTTGTCGAAGTGCTGCCCAATCGCGTGGTGATCCTGGCCGATGCTGCCGAACGAGCCGAAGAGATCGACGAGGCGCGTGCGCTGGAGGCACGCCAACGTGCGCAGGCGATGCTTGCGGACAATCGGTCAGGCGACGCTGTCGCGGCACTGGAACGGGCGGTGTTCCGGTTGCACGTTACGGAGATCCGTCGCCGGCGACCGACACGCAGCGGCCCCAAGAACTGATCCTTGACGTTTGGTGGTTCAGCCGGCGTCGGTGATCCAGGCAGGGTCTTCGCTGGAGACGACCAGGGTCACGGGGCCGTCATTGATGAGTTCGACGTCCATGTGGGCGGCGAACCGTCCGGTGGCCACCAGGATACCCCGTTTGCGGAGTGCCACGACGAAGGCCTCGCAGAGCTTCTCGGCCATGTCGGGTGGCCCCGCGCCTATGAACGATGGGCGGTGACCATGCGTGGTGTCGGCGAAGAGGGTGAACTGACTGACGACCAGGACGTCACCGCCAGACTGTTCCAAGTTGCGGTTCATGCGGCCTTGGTCGTCGGGATGGATGCGCAGGGTGGCGATGCGCTCGGCCAGGTGGCGCGCCGTCAACTCGGTGTCGCCCGGTCCCACACCGACGAAGACGCAGATGCCGCGGCCGATGTCGCCAACAGTTGTGCCGTCCACTCGTACCGACGCGTGGCTGACACGCTGGACTATGGCTCTCATTCGAGGCGGCGCAGGCCGTTGTAGATGCGCATGGCCTCGGCTTCGGCTTCGAGGAAGGTCGGCGCCGAACCGCGCATGCCGTGAACCCAAAACGACCAGTTACGCCGTTCCACGTCATCTGTTTCATCCGTTCCGGGTGTGGCGCTTTGTGTGTGGGGCGGGAACATCTCGATGCGGAAGCCGCTCCGCAGCTTCTTGAAGATGCTGCGTCGCACCAGAATCGTTTCCAGGGCGGCCCCGCTCAGGAGCCGGCCTGCAACCATCTCGACGTTACGCAGTTTGGCTATGGGGTTCTCGGCGTCACTCAGGATGGCGCGCACCCCGAATCTCTCCGAGAGGTCGCGAAGGATGAACAGCATGGCCAGCGCATCGGTCTCATCGCCCTCCAGCTTTACGAACGCCGCAGCGGATAGCGGCCCTGCCTCTGGGTTGGAACTGCCGGCTTCCAAAGCAGCATGGCGGAAGTACTCCATGGAGAAGAGATCTTGTGATGTGGCGTCGCTGAGCCAGGGTGATTCATCCCTCCATTGCCGGGCATCTGCCAGAGTGCGGAAGCGTTCGCGTAGCGCATCACGGTCGCCATCGGCAAGGCCGTGGATGCGGATGTGGAGTATGCGGCCCATTCAACGATTGTAGGTGTGAGGTTGGTTCACGAGTGTGAGCCGACGATCTGGCGCGATCTGCCGTTAGACTAGGCGACCGGTGCCGGGCCAAGGTAGCTCAGTTGGTAGAGCACAGGTCTGAAAAACCTGGTGTCCCCAGTTCGATTCTGGGCCTTGGCACCACCGGCCAAGTTCTCAGTTCATCCAAGATTCACGGCGCGACCGCTTGACCGCCGATACGGAGGCAGTATTCATGACGCGCCACACCATCACCCTTATTCCTGGCGACGGGGTCGGCCCCGAACTCAGCGATGCCATGCGTCGCGTCGTCGATGCCACTGGTGTCGACATCGAGTGGGATGTCCACGATGCCGGTCTCGACGTGATTGCCGAGTACGGCGAGCCGATGCCCCAGCATGTGCTGGACAGCATTCGCAAGAACAAAGTGGCCATCAAGGGTCCGATAACGACTCCGGTGGGCAAGGGGATGCGCAGCGTCAACGTGGCGTTGCGCCGCGATCTCGATCTCTATTCGTTGGTGCGGCCGTGCAAGTGGTACCCGGGTGTCCGTTCTCGGTACGCCGATGTCGATCTCGTCATCATCCGCGAGAACACCGAGGACCTCTACGCAGGCATTGAGTTCGAAGAGGGGAGCGAGGATGCTGCGCGCATCATCGACCTCATTGGCGAACTGAGTGGTCGAGCAATTCGTAAAGACTCTGGCATCAGCATCAAACCGATTTCTGTGTTCGGTACGGAGAGGGTTTTCCGCTTCGCCTTCAAGTGGGCAATTGCCAACGGCCGCAAGAAGATCACGGCGGTGCACAAGGCCAACATCATGAAGTACACCGACGGCTTGTGGTTGCGGGTCGCCCAGCATGTGGCCACCGAGTTCCCCCAGATCGAATTCGAGGACCGGATCGTCGACAACATGTGCATGCAACTCGTCCAGAAGCCCGAGTTGTACGACGTCATGGTCATGCCCAATCTCTACGGTGACATTCTGAGCGACCTGTGTGCGGGTCTCGTAGGCGGGCTTGGCCTGGCGCCAGGAGCCAACATGGGCGACGAGATTGCAGTCTTCGAGGCCACGCACGGTAGCGCACCGAAGTACAAGGGTCTCAACAAGGCCAATCCCATGGCGATGATGTTCAGCGGGATGATGATGCTTCGCCACCTGGGCGAATTGGCCGCTGCCGACCGGCTCGAAAATGCCCTTGCATGGGCAATTGCCAGCGGCGAGGCCGTCACCTATGACATGAAACTAAACCGTGACGATCCCAGTGCGGTCGGCACCTCAGAGGTGGCCGATGCCATCGTTGCCCGGCTGGCGGCTTCTCGCGCCGGTGCCTGACGCCTCCTTCGCCAATGTCTTTGCTTATACCGGTGGGGCGCCGGCGGTGGTGACGATGGATGCGGTGTCGCCACCACCGCCGGAACTGAAAGCCGGCGGCGGGGCAAGTTCCTCAGTGAGAGTCACGTTGACGGTCAAGTAGGAAACTCCCCTCCGTTGGGGGATGGGTTCAGAGCTCTGTCAGTTCGGGCTTGATACGGGCGTGGACAACCGCACCGGGGGTGTCTACTGGTCCTGTCGCGAGGGCACGTTCTCTGTCCGCAACTCCCTCTGCCGCTGCCACGGTCTGGCCGAGTGCTTCACCTGTCCCGCGTGCCGCATCGAAGGCCTGAATCACAGTTTCAACCGCAGGATCCTGGGTTGGACGTAGGCGGGCAACGTGCTCTAGAGCATTGTGTCCCAACTGCCTGGCGCGTGGAGTGATCTTGATGCTGGGTTGCTGTGGTGCCATTTCCACCTCTCCTCCCAAACAGCCGATGGAATTACAGGTTCATCCTATACCGTAACTTGATGCGATAGCAGCGATTCTACCCCGATTGGGACACGGTTGTAACTTTGTCCGTGTTCGAGATCGCTGAATATGATACTTGCCTCTCCGGCCCCTTATTGCTTCTTGACCTCGCCGGAAAGCGCGACGATCGAGTCGCGAGCGTTGCCGAACAGCATGAGCGTCTTGGGGTTGTAGAACAGCGGGTTGTCGATGCCGGCGAAGCCGGTCGCCATGCTGCGCTTCAAGACGACCACCGTCTGGCTCTCGTCGACGTTGAGGATGGGCATCCCATAGATGGGGCTGCCGGGATCGCTCCGCGCCGACGGATTGACAACATCGTTGGCCCCGATTACGACAGTGACGTCGGTTCGGGAGAATTCGGGGTTGATGTCGTCCATCTCACGCAGCTGGTTGTACGGGACGCCGGCTTCGGCCAGCAACACGTTCATGTGACCGGGCATGCGGCCGGCCACCGGGTGGATGGCGTATTTGACTTCGACACCCCGGCTCTCCAACTGATCGGCCAGTTCCTTGACGTCGTGCTGAGCGTGGGCGACAGCCATGCCGTAGCCGGGAGCGAACACAACCTGGCGGGCGAAGGCGAGTAGGGGGGCGATATCTTCGGTGGTGGCGCTACGAACCGGTCCGCCCGATCCGGCGGCGGCTCCGGCGCCACCACTTGCGCCCGCTCCGGCACCGAAGGCCCCGAAGAGGACGTTGAAGAGCGAGCGGTTCATCGCCTTGCTCATCTTCATGGTCAGGATCGTTCCTGACGCTCCAACCAGCGCGCCGCTGACGATCAGGACGTTATTGCTGATCACAAAGCCGGTGGCCGCGGCGGCCAGACCCGTGAAGGAGTTGAGCATGGAGATGATGACCGGCATGTCGGCTCCGCCGATCGGGATGACGAACATGATCCCGAGGAGGAGTGTGAGCCCCATCATCGCCACCAAGGCGGGCATCGACGGGCTGATCACGACGTCCACGGCCAGGGCCACGATCGCGAGCAGGATCAGGCCGTTGACGAACTTCTGGCCGGGGTAGGTGACGGCGCGTCCGGTGACGAGCTCCTGGAGCTTGCCGAATGCGATCAGGCTTCCAGAGAAGCTGAGGCAGCCGATGAAGCAGCTGAGCACGATGGAGATGGCCAGCGCCACGCCCACGTGGCCAGGCTCGGAGATGGTGGTGCTGAGAAAGCTCGTGGGGGCCGAGAGGTTGGCGTGGAAGTCCCCGCTGCCGATGAGGGCCGCGGCTCCGGCTCCCATTCCGTTGAACAGAGCCACCATCTGCGGCATCGCGGTCATCTTGACCGCTCGGGCGCTGACGGCACCGATAACGGCACCAACCACCAGGGCCGGACCGATGAACTCCCAGTCGGCAATGTTGAAAGCAATCACCGTGGTGACCAGGCCGATCAGCATGCCAAACGCGGCCAGTTGGTTGCCGCGCCGGGCCGTCGTGGGCGAACTGAGCATCTTGATGCCCATCATGAAGGTGACAGCGGTGATCAGATAGGCAAGGGTCGACCAGGCGAATACGTCCGGGAATGTGACGCAGGATCCGTGCTCGAGGCCGGGGACGGTGGTGCAGGAGGCGGCGGCAATCATGCTGCCTTCTCCGCGCCCTTTTTGGCGGGACCCGGGGTGCGTTTCTTGCTGAACATCAGCAGCATGCGGTCGGTGACCACGAAACCGCCGAAGACGTTCAGGGCTCCGAGAAAGACAGCGGCGGTGGCCAGGATCTTCCCGGCGTCGCCTCCGACGGTCTCCGAGGCGAGCACCAGTGCGCCCACGAGCACAATGCCGTGGATGGCGTTGGTCCCCGACATGAGTGGGGTGTGCAATGTCGTGGGTACTTTCTGGATCAACTCGAAGCCGGCAAAGACGGCAAGAATGAATACAAAGGCGTCGATGGCTAAGGTTTCTGGTGTCACGAAGGGGCTCCTGCGAGCAGTGCGGTGATGTCTTGGGCGCGTGCCTCGCCGGCGTGCGTCATGCACGTGTCGCCGATGACCACGTCGTCGAAGTCGAGAGTGATGGCGCCTTCCTTGATGACTTGGAGGAGGAAGCGCATCAGGTTGTGGGAATAGAGCTGCGATGCCTGAGCCGGTATCTGGGTGGACAGGTTCTCGGCGCCGATGATGAGCACGTCGTGTTTCACCACTTCCTTGCCCATTTCTGTCAGTTCACAGTTGCCGCCCGATGGGGCCGCCAGATCCACGATCACCGATCCCGGCTTCATGGCGGCGACCGTCTCTTTGGTGATGAGACGGGGAGCAGGTTTGTGGGGCACGAATGCGGAAGTGATGATGATGTCCGCCTCGCGGGCACGAGCGGCCAGGACCTCCTGCTCGCGTTGGTGCTGTTCTTCCGAAAGCTCCTTGGCATACCCGCCGGACGTTTCGGTGTCGGTGGCCGAGAGGCCAACGTCAACGAACTTGGCGCCTAGCGATTCGACTTGCTCCTTGACGGCAGGCCGGACGTCGAAGGCCTCGACCATCGCCCCCAGGCGGTGGGCGGTCGCGATCGCCTGCAGGCCGGCGACGCCGGCTCCGATGACCAGCACCCGTGCTGGAGTGACGGTTCCTGCGGCGGTCATCATCAGCGGAAGCAGGCGGGGCAGTTTGTGCGCGCCTAGGATCGCGGCGTAGTAGCCGCCGAGGTTGGCCTGGGACGAGAGCACGTCCATATCCTGGGCCCGGCTGATCCGCGGCAGCGCCTCCATTCGAAAAGCTGAGATCTTGCGATCCAGCAACGGGTGGAGAATCGCCGGGTCGCCGGCGGGGTCGAGCATGCCTATGAGGATCGACCCCTCTTTGAGCATGCCGATCTCGGCGGTACTGGGGCGGCGGACGCGAAGCGTGACATCGGCGGACGCGAGCAGCGAGGCTGCGTCCGGAGCGATTTCGGCACCGGCGGCCGTGTAGTCGTCGTCGGTGATGGAGGCGTTGGCCCCCGCGCCGGACTGGACTACAACGGTTGCGCCTGCCTGGGTCAGATTGGCGATCGATTTGGGTACGAGCGCGACGCGGCGCTCACCGGGCGTGGTTTCGGTCGGAACTGCAATGCGCACGGCCGCGGATTTTAGCAGCCTGCCTCAGTAATGCACCACTGCTGCATCCACCCCGACTCGTCGATATCTGCGTCGGCTTCTGCGGTTCTCCCACGAGTACTGCAAGTACGCGTGGTGCGATCCTCGTGCGCCTCCTTGACCTCGGCGGCCGGTGCGGCACATCAGAGCGTCGGCTTACTGAGACAGGCTGCTAGCGATGACGGGGGCTCACGTGAGTTGTCGGCGTCATGCCGCCGACAACTTGGTCACGACATACTCCGTTTGGAGATGGCGCGTTGCCTCGTGGTCCCCGGCAGAAGTTCAGATCCCGCCTGATGTCGAGGGCCTTGGCGTGGGGGTTGCCGCACCGCCGCTGTTGGCGAACTGATCGAAGGGGATCTGCCAATCGCCCTCGCCGTCGCCTGCATCGGCCACGCGGTCGGTGTTCTTGATGATCACCACGTCGCCGATCTGGCTGTAGTTGTAGAAGAAGATGGCATTGTCCGGCGAGACGTTGACACAGCCGTGAGAGTAGTCGTAATGGCCCTGCGCAAAGATGTCCCAGGGGGCTGAGTGGATGAAGAACCCGTTGGTTGAGATGGCCGTGTCCCAGTAGACGTACTCCTTGTAGTAGTCGGGCGCCCACGTACGGCACTCAATCCCCGATGCGCAGGAATCCATCATCACCTTCTGTGCCGTGTACCAGACCACCAGCGTTCCGCTGATCGTGGGGAAACCGGGCTTGCCCAGACTCACGGGGATGGTGTTCACGAGCTGGTCGTTGGTGAACACCTGCATCATCTCGGTGTTGTGATCGATGATCGATACGTGTTTCGGGCCGACGACAAAGCTTGACGACCAGTTGGCGTAGCCAAAAACGCCGTTGCCGGCGTCGACTCCCTGGAGATTGGCGGTGACGGTCACGTGGGTTCCCGCCGGCCAGAAGTCGGCGGGACGCCAGTGCACTTCGTATGGGGAGAACCAGTGCCAGTCACCTTGCACCTGAGGCACGGATTTCACCTGCACATGGTTGACGAGGGTCATCTGTAATTCAGCGGGTATCGGCGTGTTGAATCGAAGCTTGATCGGCATGCCGACACCAACGGTGGCTCCGTCGCCGGGAAGGGCATCTGTGGTCAGACGGGCTCCGCCTGCGGTGGTGAAGGTGCTGATGGCATCGGTCGCGATGCCCTCGGGGCCTATCGCGTTCACTCTGATGGTGTAGCTGGACTCGGGGGCGAGATAGTTCTTGGCCGTCCACTTGCGCTGCGTCGCCGACAGGACTCCGGGGAGTGGCGTAGTCGAACCATTCTCGAGAACCGACACCACGCGTATGTTGCCGCCGCTGGAGGCGACGGTGACCACTGTGTCCGGCACTACCCCCTGTGTCTTGTCGCTCGGCGAGATGGTGACGTCGGGTGCGTGGAAGATACTGGCCTGCCCACCGCCACCGACCACAGGCTTTGTGTCCGATGTGCCTGATGGGGCGCAGGCGCTAAGCAGCGTGCCGGCGAGCAGCATGGTCAAGACACGACGGTTGCCATGCGGCATCGGGAAACTCATTCCAACCAAGCGTACACGGTCGCCTCTCAATTCCGGCCGTGCGATCCTCATGGATACGTAACTCCGACGGGGCCCTCAGGGTTCCGGCGAATCACACGTTTTCACGTACTGTCCGTGGCGTGTCCGCTCCCTTTGGCCACGATGTGTCCATGCCCGACGTCGAGCCGCCAGTCACTGCCTCGGACACGGGTTTGGCAAACGAATCCGAACTCGATGCGGTGGATACGGTCGCCATGGCCCTGGTCCAGGAAATCGCCGCTGTCGAGGGTCGCCTCGACTTGATGAGCGGGGTCAGCTACGAGCTTCGCCCGCTCATTGCCAAGTTCGCTCACTCCCGCCTGTCCGTCCGCCCACTGGTCCGGGTCGATGGGTCGCGGCACGGCGTTGCGGTTGTCGCATGGCCTTATCGAGACAGTGTTCCTGCCCATGCAGTGGTCGAGGTCGGGGCCGACGGGGCCGAGGTCGCCTTTCCGGCGCTGGCGGCACCTCAATGGCGGAGTTTCGATGCCGAGGCCACGACGTTGATCCGGCATGCCCTGGTTGAGATGGCCGTGCGGTTGAGTGGTTTCCAGCGTGCTCTGGCGGATTCTCCGCTGGCCACGGGGAGACTCTGTGCGCTCACGGTCGGCACCTGGCAAGCCCGTGCCGGGGCGGATTTTCCCAGCACGGCGGATGCCGTGACGCGGTGGAAGGCTGCACGTACGCACCTAGCCGAGGCGGAGGATATGGTCGTCAAGGAATCGGGACGCGTTTCCGATCTGGTGCGGCGGGCGCTGGATGATGCCGCCCTGATTCCGATGCGCCTTGAGGACGGGCCGTATGGCATCCGCCGGGTTGTGGTGCGCTACCGGGTTCGCGAGGGCCTGCGCCGCCGCCAGGTCGAGCGTGAGGTGCTGGTCCTCGCCTATGAGGATTCGCCGCTGGAGCCGGCACTGCGTCACCCGGATCTCGGCGATCCGGTTGACCAGTGGAATGTCAACCCGGCGCATGCGGCGCGTTTTTTGATCGACGCCGGATATCTCCTCGAACGCATAGAACGGGTCATCGTTCATGGTCCGCTGGCTCTCGCTCAGGCGCAGCGTCTGTCGGCCATACGCCTGGCCGATCCGACGCTGGCAGACCGCATTGCGCGACGACTTGCCCTGGCGACGGGGACGACGGAGCGTCGTGGCTGAGCTAGGAGCTTGTCTCGGTGGTACGCTGCGGCTCGTGCAGTTTGGAACCAGGCGCGGATGCGAGTCATGGCGGTGATGCCCACGCCGAGGTCGGCGATCAATATGACGATGTCGTGGCCGACGGTTCCCCCGGAGATGCGCGAGGCGGTTGACCTGCTGGTCGCCCGCCTCGACCACCTCCGGGGTGCCTCACAGAAGACCGCGGCATGGGAGCAGAGCCTTGTCGACAAGGTTCGCGCTGGCGTGGATGAGGCGTGCAACTGGCCTGCCGACAGCAGCTACATACCCGCCGCCATCGTCGAACGATTGAAGCAGGACAACGACTTTCGCACCCTTTTCGAATGGTCCTGCCTCGTTCGCGGTTCGTACCTGTGGCCGCTGTCGCTGCTCGTCTACGGCCAGGACTGTGAGGAGATCCGCCGCATCGCGGGCATGTGGATCGTCGAGACCGGGGAGGGCGCCAGACGGATCGTTGGCGACGCGCCTGCCGAGTTCCAAGCAGCGTCGGCCATGGACGAGGATGTCTGGCTGGCCGGCTGGTTCCGCCAACTCTTTGGTTCGCCGGGCCTCACCGGCAAGCTGCAACTCTCCATCGACAGTCCCATGGCAGAGGCTGTCGTACCCACCGCCAAGGGTCCGATCCGCATCGCCGCGGCGGTGTCGCCGATTGTCACTGGAACGTCGTCTCTAGCCGTGACCATCCGCGTGCCGCGGACGACGGGTCCCCAGTCGCTCTCCGACTTCGTGCGCAGCGGGGCCATGTCACCAGGAATGGCGCTCTTCCTGCAATCGGCAGTCCTCGCCCGGCTCAACCTGCTCATCGTTGGTGACACCGGCACCGGCAAGACCACCCTGATGCGTGCTCTGGCCGCCGAGATTCCCGAGAGCGAGCCGATTGTCGTCATCGAGGACAACCCTGAGTTGTACCTCGACCGGCCGCGTCGTGATGGAACCCCCTACCACCGCCTGGTCATCCCGCTCGGGACTGCGGCCGGACGCTGGACCGGATCCAACGCTGTGACGATGTCCGATCTTGCGGCTCACGCATTGCGGCATCGCGGCAGCCGCGTGCTGCTCGGTGAGGCTCGTGGGGCGGAAATGGTGGACGTCTTGAGCGCGATGACTAGTGGCACCGATGGGTCAATGGTGACGCTGCATGCTCGTCGTGCTTCCGAGGGGCCTACTCGTGCCGCTCTGCTGGCGTCGTTCTCTCCGGTCTTCCGCGGTAACACTGAGATGGCTCAGTCGCTTGTCTATCAAGCCGTCCATCTGTGTGTCCACCTTGGATACGTGACCAGTGCGAAAGGTCGGAAGCGCGAGATCGATGGCATCGTCGCCTACGACACGGATGGCACTGCAACCCCCGTGTATAGCCTTGACTCCAGCAATGTGGTCCGGTGCGACATCGAGCGGATTGGCCAGCTTCCCAAGCGCCTGCTCGAACCGCTACGCGGCTACCTCAAAGAGATGCCCGCCGGCTGAATCCTTCCCCGATCAGGCGGAGAACCTGATCGTGAAGGTGACCATTGCTGGACAGCCCTCCGCCTTCGACGGTGGCATTACCATTGGGATCCGTGAACCTGCCGCCGGCCTCCTTGACGATCAGGGCCAAGGCCGCGAAATCCCATTCGCGAGCGCGGGATGTCCAGCCGATGTCGGCACTGCCGCGGGCGACGGCAAGGTGCGACAGGGAGTTCCCAAATCCGCGGGCGTCCCAGCACTCACGCGACAGCCGGACCAGATCGTCTTCGAGCGCACACCGAATAAAGCCTGAGAGGCTCGTGTGGCTCAGGACGGAGGCGTCGAGTAGCGCGGTGGTGGAGACGTGGAGTTGGTCACGGTTGAGAAAGGCCCCTCCATCCAGAATGGCGTGATAGCGGTGTCGCAAGGTTGGGACCGATGCCACGGCAACCACCGTCTTACGTTCGTACTGAAGGGCAATGAGCGTGGCCCAGGCCTCATTGCCTCGGGCGAAGCTCTTGGTACCGTCGATGGGGTCGATGACCCAGCGCCATGTGGCGTCGGGAGCACCCGTCGCTCCGAATTCCTCGCCCACGACCGCGTCGTCAGGGCGTACAGCACTGATGATTTCGCGCAATTCCCGTTCGATACGGGTATCGGCCTCGGTTACAGGTGTGAGATCGGGTTTGCGATCGATGCGGAGTTCGGGGTCACGAAAACAGGCCATCGACACCGCGTCTGCTGCATCGGCGAGGCGGTTGGCCAGTTCTAACTCAACGAGATAGGGCTGAGACGGATCTCGACTAATGGGAATCGGTGTCAGCGTCTGTTCCCAGTTCGCAGCCGCAGTTCGGACATATTTCGAGACCTCCAGGGATCAACTCTCCACAGGCAGGGCAGTACATCACAGATCTCCCATTGAGGTGGTTGGGGTTGGTGAAACCATTCTAGTACCAACTCATGAGCTTACTGTCCGCCGTTGAAGCCGGCGTTCGCACCAGCCGGGTCGTCATAGAAATCACCCCGGAAGTGCCGATACGTGACATCAGCGTGGCTGTCGAGGCGCGTGAGGCGCTCTGGCACCGGGGCATCCGTCTGGCGATCGACGATTTTGGTGGCGGCCAAATCAACCTGGCGGACGCCATCACCCTCAGGCCTGACATCGTCAAACTCGACCCGTCGCTTGTTGTGGGCATTGCGCGGTCGGCAGAGAAGGCACGCTTTGTCGGTGGCCTCATCTCCGGGCTGGCTCGTGCCGCTGTCGTTGTGGGCAAGGGCGTAGAGCAGGAAGACGATGTTGCAACCCTACGCATGATCGGCGTGACGCATGCCCAGGGGTTCTGTCTCGGAGTTCCTGCTGCCATTGTTGAGTGCCGGCCTGATGTCTCGAAATCCGGTGGCTGGGCGCGCGGAATCGGTCGCGGCAGTATCTGAGAACGTGTTCTCAGGCAGTCGGCTAGACGAGGTGGTCGTCGTCTAGCGCAGCGAGGAATACGTGGTGGAGTGCACGCACCGCATCTTCGACCTGGGCGCGATCGACGACGCAGGTTAGGCGGATCTCCGACGTGGAAATCAGTTGGATATTGATTCCGGCGCCGGCCAAAGCCTGGAAGGCGGAGGCGAAGACTCCAGGGGCACCACGAATTCCGGTGCCTACGACCGAAACCGTGGCAATGTTGGCGGAGGCTTCGTAGCCCGACGCGCCGGTGCGCGGTACGAGTTCCGCGACGACCTTCTCTGCCTCGCATAAATCCGTTTCGGCGAGAGTGAAGGAAACATCGGTGGTTCCGTCGTGGCTGACATTCTGAACGATGATGTCGACATTGATGTTCGCGGCGCCAAAGGCTCCGAAAAGCGCGGCGACAATCCCCGGTCGGTCGGGTACATGCACCAGCGTCATCTTGGCCACGTCGGTTTCGTGGGCAATGCCCCGCACGCGCTGTCGATTTTCCATGGCCGGACTCCTATGGATGAGGGTGCCCGCTGATTGGTCGAAAGCTGAACGTACTAATATGGGCATCCCATACACCTCGCCGATTTCGACGGCCCGAGGGTGGAGTACGCGGGCACCGACGGCGGCCAACTCTAGCATCTCCTCATAGGAGATATCAGCAAGCGGGCGTGCCTCAGGAATGAGGCGCGGATCGGCAGTGTGGACGCCGCTGACGTCGGTGTAGATCTCACACGAACTCGCGCCGATGGCGACGGCGATGGCTACCGCGCTGGTGTCGGAACCGCCCCGGCCGAGTGTGGTTATGTCCATTCCCTCGGTAGCGCCCTGGAATCCCGCGACCACGACCACGTTGCCGCGCGCCAGTTCGTCTAGCACTCGCAGCGGAACAACGTCGGTGATGCGCGCTTTGCGATGGGATGCGCTGGTGCGAATCCCCGCCTGTAGGCCGCTGAGTGCAATCGCTTTGATGCCTCGGGCCGCAAGTGCCATGGTGAGCAGCGGTGCCGTTATGGTCTCTCCCGCGGATAGCAGCATGTCCATTTCCCGGGAAGGCGGATCATCGGTGATCTGATGGGCGAGGGACACGAGATTGTCGGTGGTGTCACCCATGGCGCTGACGACGACCACCACACCGGTGCACGACTCTCTGGTTGCCTGCACTCGCTCGGCGACGCGTGCAATAAGTTCGGGCGTGGCAACCGAACTTCCCCCGTATTTTTGGACCACGTATTCGGTCACGGCGTCATCTCGACGTGTGCGCCGGCTTGGCTCAGCGCGCAGTTGAGGGTGTGGCCGGTGATACCGGTAAAATGTGCTGCTGCCTGCAGGGTATCAGCGATACCTGAGGGATCGGCATCCGTGAACGCAATCACCGATGGTCCGGCTCCCGAGAGCGCGGCGCCGCAGGCGCCGGCATCGAGCGCCGCTGCGATAAGCGCGGGTAGGTAGGGGAGCAGAACGGTTCGTTGCGGTTGGTGCCACCGGTCGTCCATGGCGTCACGTAGCAACTCGAATCGACCGGATTCGAGCGCATGTACGAGTAGCGCGCAGCGTCCCAGGTTATAAACGGCGTCGGCGCGATCCAGGCTGTGTGGCAGAACCGTGCGAGCCGCATCAGTGCGAAGTTGGATATCCGGGACAAACAGCACGGCATGCAGGCCCTCATGCACTGCAAATCGCACGGTGGGTCCGTCTGCGATGCTGATGGTCGCGCCGCCCAGCAGGGCGGCCGCTGCATTGTCGGGGTGACCTTCCAGCTCAGTTACGAGCGCGAGTACGTGTGGGTCATCCCAGTGCGCGTCGTGGAGGGCGGCGGCGATCAGGACGCCTGACAGCGCGGCGGCAGCGCTCGATCCCAAGCCGCGCGCTATCGGGATCCGGTTGACGCAGGCCAATGCGACTCCGCGGGTCTGTGATGGCACTTTCAGTGCATTGCACGCATGAGCGTAACCGCGGCACACCATGTTGCTGTCGGGGTCGAGCAGGCCCGGCTCGCTGCCGGCGTCACAGGTAACGGTAATAGTTCCGTCGGATGTCGGTTCGGCCGTCACCTCGTTGTAGATGTCGAGCGCCACTGCGATTACGTCGAAACCCGAGCCGAGGTTGGCGGACGTCGCAGGGGCAACGACTCGCACCTGCATCACGCTTCCAGTGCTTTTGTCAGTGCGGCCAAGTCGTCACCGATCCTGCTTGGCGGTGGGAATTGGTCAGTAATGGCGGCAACGTCTTTGAGGCCGTTGCCGGTGAGGATGCATACGGCACGAGTGCCGGGAGCGACCCGTCCGTCCTGGCAGGCCTTGGTGAGTACGGCAAGGGAGGCTGCCGATCCCGGTTCGCAGAAGATCCCTTCGCTTCGTGCCAGTTCGTGCTGGGCAGTGCGGATTTCGTCATCCGTGACCGCATCGATGATTCCGCTGGACTCGTCGCGAGCGTCCACCGCCCCTTGCCACGACGCCGGATTGCCGATGCGAATGGCGGTGGCGAAGGTGGTCGGGTCGGCCACAGGGTGGCCGAGGACGATTGGCGCCGCGCCTGCCGCCTGGCCGCCGACCATGCGTGGCAAGCGGGTGCAGAGGCCGTCGCGGTGATACTCACGGAAACCACGCCAGTAGGCGGTGATATTGCCCGCGTTGCCGACCGGGATGGCCAGCACGTCGGGCGCATCGCCAAGCTCGTCGACGATTTCGAACGCGGCCGTCTTCTGCCCTTCGATGCGGTTGGGGTTGACGCTGTTGACCAGAGTGATCGGCTGCCGCTCACAGAGGTCGCGGACGATGCGCAGTGCGGCATCGAAGTTGCCTTCGATTTCGATCACCGTCGCCCCGAAAATTTGCGCCTGGGCCAGCTTGCCGAGGGCAATCTTGCCCTGCGGGATCACCACTACCGTACGCAGGCCAAAGCGTGATCCGTATGCCGCGGCTGATGCACTGGTGTTGCCGGTGGAAGCGCAGATGATGGTTTTATCGCCCTTCTCCAACGCTTTGGCCACTGCCATCACCATCCCGCGATCCTTGAACGAGCCGGTGGGGTTGAGCCCCTCGAATTTGAAGTGCAGGGATTTCAGGTGCAGTCGGTCGGCGATTCGCACCGATTCGATGCATGGGGTCCCGCCCTCGTGCAGACTGATCAGCGGAGTGCGGTCGGTGATGGGAAGTCGTGCGGCAAAGCGGTGGAGCACGCCGGTGCGTAGGTGGGTCACGCCTCGATAATAGCCAGGACCTAGTGCTACAGTGCCGAAGGTGAGAAAAACGTACCAACCGTCCAATGCGTTGCATGGTGCTCTTCGGACAGCGGTGGTTGGTGCCACTGGTGCCGCTGGAGCAACCTTGCTTCGAGTTCTCGAAGAGCGTCAGTTCCCCTTCGGAGAGCTGGTTCTCCTTGCCGGGTCGCGGAGCGCCGGGACCAAGCTGTGCGCAGGCGGGAAGAACCTGACGGTTGCGCAGATCGACGATGAAAGTCTAGCCAGCGTTGACGTCGCTTTCTTTGCGGCCGGAGCATCGGTGTCGCGGCGCTATGCGCCGGTGGTGGCCCAGGGCGGGGGGATCGCCATCGACAAATCGAGCGCCTATCGGATGGAGCCGGAGGTTCCACTGATCGTTCCCGAGGTCAATCCTGGTGAGGTGTCCCGGCACCACGGCATCGTCTCCAATCCCAACTGTGTCGTGATCCCGCTAACGGTCGTGTTGGCGCCTTTGCACCTTGCGTTTGGTCTGCGGCACGTCACGCTGGCCACCTGCCAGGCGGCCAGCGGGGGAGGGCACATGCTCGTCGCCGAACTGGAGAGCCAGGCACAGGCTGCTGTGGCGGGCGATGTGCTCGAACACTCGATTTATCCCCACGTGCTCTATGGCAATGTGGTACCCGGCGGATGGTCGATGTTTGGAGCCGACACCGAGGAGGAGGTCAAGATCATCGAGGAGACCCGCCGAGTGCTGGGTCTTCCCGAGTTGCCCATCAGCGTCTCCACGGTTCGCGTGCCTGTCGCCGTCGGCCACAGTGCTTCGGTGTGGTTGGAATTTGCCGATGCCGTCGATCCGATGGAGGCCCGTGCCATGTTGGCCGATGCGCCTGGCGTGCGTGTCCTCGACGACCCCGAGTCGCAGGTGTATCCAACGCCTCGGGACGCGGCTGGAACGGATGACGTGTTGGTCGGTAGGATCCGTCAGGATCTCGGTCGGCGCGGCGGAATAAGCCTGTTCTTCGCCGCCGACAACCTGCGCAAAGGCGCGGCCACCAACGCGGTGCAGGTTGCCGAGTTGGCGCTGGTTGCAGGGTGAGCCAGGAGTCGCTGTTCGGCGCCGATCCGGCGACACCCAAAGCTACCAGTGCTGCAGAGGATGTCCTCGCCGGTGCACCGTTGGCTGCGCGCATGCGACCGCGAGACTTCGATGAATTCGTTGGTCAGGACGCGGTTATCGGCTCCGGCACGGTGTTGCGCCGGGCGCTCGATGCCCACCGGCTGCCCTCGCTGATCCTCTGGGGCCCGCCGGGGAGCGGCAAGACGACACTGGCCCGGATCATCGCGGCCAAGACCGATGCGGCATTCGAGGCATTGAGTGCGGTGGCGGCCGGCGTTGCCGATCTGCGTGCGGTTGTCGAGCGCGCTCGTCAACGCCGGCGAATGAACCAGGGCACCATCATGTTCATCGACGAAATTCATCGTTTCAACAAGGTGCAACAGGACGCTGTGTTGCCGCATGTCGAGAGCGGTCTTGTCAGCCTCCTTGGTGCCACCACCGAGAATCCCAGTCACGAGGTCAATGCGGCGTTGCTCTCTCGGGCACGGGTGGTGCGGTTGGCGGCGCTGGGTGTCGACGACCTGAGAGGGCTCATCCACAGAGCTCTCGAGAATCGCGATCGCGGTCTGGGTGCTATGGATGTGAGCCTAGACATGGCTGCCGAGACGCGACTTGTCGAGGGCTGCGGCGGGGATGCGCGCATCGCCCTCGACGCGTTGGAACTGGCTGTGACTGCGGCTTCGGAACGAGCGCTTGGAGGCCACGCCGGCGTTGGCCTCGACGACATCGATGGTGCCTTGCAGCAACCCGCACTGCTCTTCGACAAGAACGGCGATCAGCACTTCTGGCTGATATCTGCGCTGATCAAGTCGCTGCGCGGCAGCGATGCCGATGCCTCCGTGTACTGGCTGGCACGGCTGCTCGAGTCCGGCGAGGATCCGCGTTTCGTGGCGCGCCGTCTGATCATCCTTGCCGCCGAGGACGTCGGCCTGGCCGATCCCAAAGCGTTGGAGATGGCCGTCGCCGCGCAACGTGCCGTCGAATTCATCGGCATGCCCGAGGGCAATCTGCCTCTGACCCAAGCGGTGCTCTACCTGGCGATGGCACCCAAGAGCAACTCGGCCAAGCGTGCCTACGACTTCGCCCGAGACGACGTTCGGGCGACGCTGCATCAGCCGGTGCCGCTCCACTTGCGCAATGCCGCCACGGCGATCGATAAGGCCGAGGGATTTGGCGAGGGTTATCAATACGCCCACGACCACGCTGGGGGGGTTGCCGTACAGGAGCATCTTCCCGAGATGCTGCGCGGCCACCAGTACTACGAGCCTTCGGAACAGGGTTTGGAGGCTCGGATGGTGGTACGTCTAGCCGAACTGCGCCAGCAGTTGCACGGTGAGGCACCGGCCGGCTGACTTACGACGAGGCGACGGCGGGAATCGAACCCGCGATCAGGGTTTTGCAGACCCGTGCCTTACCACTTGGCTACGTCGCCGTGTTTGCCTGGTGTGTATGCGGATTATGGTTTCTCTGTCCAATTCGCTGCGTTGGTCTGGGCTCAGTTCGGTGTTCTGACACTTTGGGCGCGCGTTTGTGGACTTCTTACAGCTTCTTGATCGCGAGCCGCAGGGCTTCGCTCTGAGTAATACCCTTGGCCTTAGCCTTGCGGTCGAGCAGGCTGTAGAGGGCGGGGCTGACGCGGGCCTGCACCTTTGGCGAGATGCCACCTGCCAGCGACGGACGACCACGGCGGGCGCCTGGCCCCGAGTGGCCGCCGTGGTAATCGCTCGGACTCATTCTCTCGAATTCACGGGCGTACTGCTGAGCCTCGGTTGTGGTCAGGGGATTCTTTTTCATCCGCGATGGCTCCTGTAAATCGAAAGGAATCGGCGACGCATTGGCATGACGGGAACAATGATCCGCTCGCCATTCCGTACCACCATGCCAACCTCAAGGGGAAACAGGTTGCGATCGTGTCCGAGAAACATTGTCATTCCATCTCTACGCGTCAAGGCATAGACGTATCGGCTCTGGCAGGGCTGACGCCATGTTTGCGACTCGCGGGATCGAATAGCACGGTTCAGATCCTAGCATTATGGATGACAATAATAGGGACTTCAAGACCCATGTCCGTTTGTCGTTCAGGCTCTTCGGTATGCCACGATATGCTCACTGCAGCGCGCTTCCGTATAGTTATTACGGAGTCCGCCCCCGTATATTCATACGGGCGCTTCGTTCGGAAACCATAGCAAGCAAGCTTGCTATGGTTTCCTCTCTCCGCCCCCGTAGCCCAATCGGCAGAGGCAACCGGCTTAAACCCGGTCCAGTGGAGGTTCGAGCCCTCCCGGGGGTACGTCGACTTCGGTCTCTCGCTTGCTGCTCCCCGACCCCTTGCCATGCAAGGGTGCAGTGTCGATGGAGTTGAAGGCATGACGGAGCACGTGGTAGCACGCGAGGGCATTCCCGAAGCCGGCACTCCCGATACGGGGCGCCGTCTCGGTCACATCGAATACAAGTGGATTGCGCTTGGGGTTGTGCTGCTCGGCACGATCATGACGATTCTCGACTCCACGATTGTCAACATCGCCATCAAGTCCCTGCAGGACGATTTCCACGTCCGCACCTACTCCAGCGTAGCAGGGGTGGTGACCGGGTACCTGTTGGCTCAGGGTGCGGTGATTCCGATGTCCGGGTGGGCAACCGACCGCTGGGGCACCAAGCGTATCTACCTGGGGACGATTCTTCTCTTCACGCTGGCTTCGGCGGCGGTTCAGGGTTCTTCGAGTACCGCGGCGCTTCCGCCTGGCACGATGGGTGACTTCGTCAGGAGCTACGCCAACGACACGCTGAGCATTGCGTTCGACCGGACATTTGCCCTGATCGCGCTGATCAGCTTCGCAGGCATTGTTCCCGCGCTCTATCTACGCCGGCCGGAGGCCCGGTCGACCAAGACCTCGCTGGCGGCGGAGATGGCGGCCTGAGGGCGGCCCTTTCCTCCCTGTGGAACGCTAATCTGGTGGTTGTGCTGCAACGCCTGTTCGACGCCTATTCTCGAACGCTCGACGACGCCGTCCTCAGGATGCTTGGCACGATTCCCGTGCCGCCTATCGATCACGTGGGTTTTTCGTCTGTCGATGTCGGGAGGTTCTGGGCCGAGTCGCGCGTTCGCAGTCCGGCGCAAGTGGTGGCGGTACGGGAGCTTGGTCGTCGGCGGAACGGCGAGGTTCGTGTCGTCGATGTCGAAGCGCCCAGCTTGGGTCCCGGCAGGCATCCGGGCAGTCGCAAACTGATAGCCCGAGCGCATTTGCGCGATCGCGATGCTTCTGCGCCGCTGGTCATAGTCCTCCACGGTTTTGCCGTGCCCGTGGCGGTTTACGATGAGATCCAACTCCGTGCGCTCACACAACGCGGTGCCAGCGCGGTCCGTCTCGACCACCCCTGGCACCTGCGCCGGCGTGGTTTGGGGATGCAGAGCGGAGAGGGCTACATGATCGGCGACCCAGCACGTTTGCTTGGCTCTGTACGCCAGTCGGTTGAGGACGCCGCCGCGCTGGTTGCCTGGGGCAAGACGTTCAGCGATCACGTAGCGGTTATGGGGGTCAGCCTCGGCGGTCTGGTGGCCTGCTTGTTGTCGGCGCTGATAGAGGTGGACGCTGTGGTCGCGGTGGCGCCGTTTTGCGATCCGCCCACCACTCTTGTGGATAATCTGCCCGCTTCAGTTCGTCGCAAGCTGGTGGGAGTGGGCGAACACTCGGGAGCCTGGGGTTCGACGCCTGGTGAGGCCCATCAGGTGCTGGCATCGGCCATGGCCCCGATTGTGGCGCGCAACCTGACCCCGCCGGTCACTCCTGCAGATCGGATCACGCTGGTACGAGCCAGCAACGACGGCATCGTAGGGCCTGCACCGGTCGCGGCATTGGCCAAGGCCTGGAATGCGGAAATATGGGACATGCGCCACGGGCACATCTCGGTGCTCAATGCGCGCGGGCTCCACGAGCGCATTTACGAGCGGTTACTACGCCGCCCTGCGGGTGCTGCCACCACCGGCGTTTCGCCGGCCGGGTGAGCGCCATGGCCGGGGCACTTCCCGAGCTAACGTCATTTCATGTGGAAATTGCCGTTGACGACCCGCTGACTGCGGATAGGAAAGCGGCGTAGCCTTCCAGGCTGCAGAAACAACAACGGACCCGTTAGAGCGGGTTCATCTGGAGGACAACGCCGTGAAGGCAC
>JACWAJ010000054.1 GCA_014874355.1 bacterium
TCGGCTTCTCCGGTTCTCCCACGAGTACTGCAAGTACGCGTGGTGCGATCCTCGTGCGCCTCCTTGACCTCGGCGGCCGGTGCGGCACATCAGCGTCGCATTACTGAGACAGGCTGCTAGGTTGGGTCGCTGTTCTCCGCGATCGGAACATCTGAACCGGTGAGATCCGTGGCAACAGATGAAGCCGGGGTGGGCGCGAACGCGATCTGGGACTGGGGCACAAAGATCAGTCCGACAATGGCTATCGCCATCAGTCCGGTGATTGCCTCATTGAGGATGCTCCCGGAGGCGAGCGTCAACCCGGCATAGACCACCTCTGCGATCACGATGCCGATGCGCGACGCCGGCGAGAGCCGGCCGAGTTGGACAATGAGCAGGATGAAACAGGCGCCGAGAGCCGCTTGGACCAGGCTTGCGACGATCAGCCCCGTTCCGGACAAGGTGAGAGCGCCGTAGACGAGGCTGCCGCTGTTGCCGAACAGCAATCCAAGTGCCAGGGAATACAGTGCGGAATAAAGAATCAGGACGCCCTGGATGATTGCCAGACCTCGCGCCCACGCGATGGTCGAAGGGATGGTCTTCGAACTGAACTTGAAGGACATGACAGGATCTTAGCCGGGAGTTGGCGCACCAGGGAGTGCCTCAAGTGTTGCGATGACCGCGCGGGTCAGTTGTGTCGGTGTCGACGCGCCGGAGGTGACACCTACGCGACGGACGCTGCCAAACCATGCGGGGTCGAGGTCGTCGGCCGTGTCGACAAGGAATGCCGGCTTGCCGGCGCGTTCCGAAACGACCTGGACGAGGCGCACGCTGTTGCTGCTGCGGGGACTGCCCACCACCACCACGCAGTCGACACTGGCGGCGGCGGTGACTGCGGCTTCCTGCCGTTCCTGAGTGGCGCGGCAGATCTCGTTGTGGACTTCGATGTCGGGGAAGCGCGTACGTAGCCGGTTGATGATGGTCTGCGTGTCCCAGAGGGAGAGTGTGGTCTGACAGGTGACGGCAAGGCGGGTGCCGGGCGGGAAGTCGAGCCGGTCCACTTCGTCGACGGTTTCGATGAGGGTGGTGTGTTCTGGCGCCACTCCGGTCGCGCCTTCGGGTTCGGGATGGCCGCGTTTGCCGATGTAGACGACGTGAAACCCGTCGTCGGTGAGGCTGCGGATGAGGTCGTGGGTGCGCGTTACGTCACTGCATGTGGCGTCGACGACGTTGAGGTGGCGTGCCTTCGCCGTCGCAACGATGGCGGGGGAGATGCCATGGGCGGTGAAGATGACGGTGCCGCTGCCGATCTGATCGAGTCCGGCCATCCGGTCATCGGCATCAACGAGCCTAACTCCAGACTTGGCGAGTTCATCTGTGACGTGCTCGTTGTGGACGAGATAGCCCAGCATGGCGATCGGCTCAGTTGCACCGCGCTCGGCGCTCACACGTTTCGCGAGACGTATGGCCTCAACGACACCGTGGCAGTAGCCTCGCGGCGCGATCCGGATGACTTCCATGCAGCCAGTGTATGCAGGAAGGACTTCTCAGCGGTGACGCATTGAGACCCGCGGACGTTGCGTTCGACCGGCGAGCAGCAGCCAGGCATACACAAGGGACGCAAAGACGATGCCGATGGCGAACTTGGCCGGCGGAGGCAGTGTGCTCGGAGACACAAAGCCCTCGATGACACCGCAGCGGCGAGGGTGCCCAGCATCCAGCCGTTTACGGCCAGCGCGTAGACGGTGGGGATGCCGAGCAGGAAGCCGCCCATCACGCATCCCAAGGATGCGATGACGTTGTTGAGGATGGTCCCCCACGAGCCGGCGGCGGGGTTGGGGATGTCCTTGATCTCGCCCCGGGCGAGAAGGTCGAAGAGTGATTGCGGTATGAGCGATGCGTGGAGATCGGGCCGCATAACCACCGCCAGATACCCGGCCAGAATGGCTGCGACGAAGATCGTCAGGCTGAGGGCGAAGTAACGCGTTCGACAAAGGCCGCCGGGCCCTCAGCACGCTCGGGTGCCTCAGGTGCCAGTGCGAGGCGTTCGACCAGCTTGCTTGCCAGGCCGCCGGCGATGCGCTGTCGTTGCACGGGATGGAGGTCGTTGCGTGCAATGTGTGCAGCGCACCGAACTCGTGGGGGCCGAGGCGCTCGATTCCAATCACCTTGCTTAAATTGCGGAGCAACGCCTCGCTCATGCCGATGGCCGACCCGTCGGTGCGAACTACCCGAAGACCAACACCGGCTTTGCCCAGCGTTCGTCCTGCCGACAGGCCTTCGGAAAGCGCCAGGTAGAGGACGTAGGCAACGATCACAGTCAGCGTGGCGGCCGTGGCCTGGAAGATCGAGCTGATGGTCGCATCCACGCTGTCCCCCGACGGGGCGAACAGGCCAAGCAGCGCACTGGTCCCAAAGAAGAGCACGACGCCAATGGGGGCAAATACGAATCCGTCGAGCAACTGGGCCATGAAGCGTGAGCCCCACCCCGCCGACTGAAACTCGATGCTGACGTTGTCGTGAGTGCGGATAGTGAAATGACCGCCGGTTTCAGCTTCCATGACTTCCCATGATGGCGCAGGCTACGTGGTCGTCATCACTCCACGACGGCGACTACCTGTCCCTCCTGGACGACGTCTCCCTCGGCCACCAGGATTGCCTTGACGGTGCCGGCCAGGGGGCTGGTTATGGGGATCTCCATCTTCATCGACTCGAGGATCATCAATGTGTCGTCCTCGTCAACCCTCTGGCCGACCTCGCTTACGATCTTCCAGAGATTACCGACGAGTTCCGCATGGATGTCCATATCGCCGTCTCCCCTAAGAACCTTTGAAGCTGGGCCGGCGCTTCTCCACGAATGCGGCCACGCCTTCTTTGAAGTCGTCGCTTAGGGAAACAACCGTGAGCTGACCTTGAAGATAGCGCAGTGCGGCCTCGAAGTTCATGCCATCTGTGGCGTAAAACGCGTCGCGACCGAGGCGCATCACCAACGGACTCCACTCGGCGATCTCGCGTGCCCAGTTGAATGCTTCTTGGCGCACCACATCCGCACCAACGACACGATTGACAACGCCCCAGTCCAGAGCGGTTTTCGCGCTGATGCGCTCGCCTGTCATGAACAACTGCATGGCGCGTTTGCGTCCGAGATTGCGCGTCACGATTGACATGATCATCATCGGCCAGACACCCACCTTGATCTCGGGGGTGCCGAATGTTGCGTGGTCGGCTGCGACCAGGAGGTCGCAGCACAGCGCCAGGCCGAACCCGCCGGCCAGCGCGTGGCCGTTGATGCAGCCGACCAATGGCTTGCCAAGCTGCTGGGTGGTTAGGAAGACATCCACGAAGAGTTCACGGGCGGCGTGACGTTCGATCTCGGATGCGGGCTCGGCAAATCCGGCGAGGTCGGCACCGGCGCAAAACGCCTTGTCGCCGGCGCCACTGAGGACGACGGCGCGGATGGCCTTGTCGTTGCGTGCGGCATCAAGGGCGGCGTGGAGATCGCGCAGCATCTGCGAGCCCAGCGGGTTGCGGTGCTCGGGATAGTTGAGGGTGATGGTGGCCACGTTATCCTCTGCGGCATAGAGAACCTCGTCGAACTTCACGGCTGGGGCCTCAATCTGTACTCATGGACCCGATCACGCCGCGCGCGAGATCGAGGTCGCCTTCGATGCCCACGAGGGCTGCGTCGAACGCTTCTTGACTCGTCAGGCGTCCCCAGATAAGTCCGAGGAATGTCGCGATGTCGAGGTCGATGACGCAGGTTGGGGAGTCGGGGATGTGGTCGAGAAGCCAACCGGAAGCCTGACCGATGTTGCTGGTCAGACCCTGACCGGCGGAGCGGGAAACCGTACGACGATCGAGGAGGCCTGGTCCACGACTGATATTGATAGCTCGCCTCTGGCCGGCGGAGCCGTCAACGTCGAAGACGATCACCGCATCAACGGGGGCGTTGAGGCTCCGGGCAACCACCTTGGGAAGGGCGGTGAGTGCTTGATCAACGGCAAAACGCGCGACGTCGCCGTCGAGATGACCGGGCCGTTCCAGGGCGCGGCGGATGTCTTGCTCGTTGGCGAAGCAGTCGATCACGCGCGTGTCGAGAAGTTCCCCCAGGGACAGGATCCCCATCGGGGTGATCGTTTCGCGTTGTAGGTCGGTTTCGGTCAGCTGTTCCAGCGAAGTTAGCCGTTGGGTGGTCACCCGACCGAATTCCAGGAGTAACTCGGCTCCCGTCAAGCCGGCATAGTGTTCAACCCACACGTCGTTGAAGGCGTCCATCTCATTGCCCTGGAGACCGGGGGCAGCCGGGTTATGGGGGAGGAGCTCGCCGTCGAGAGATCGCTCCGTGCCGGCGATGTGGGCCACCTGGTCGTGGACGGTCCAGCCCGACTTGGCGGTCGCGAGTTGCCACTGCTCCTCATCGAGGTCGTCGCAGACTGCGGCGATGTGCTGCCAGATCTCGGTGAGCAGGGCCACGGCGCGGTGGGCGGGTCCGCGGGGCGGGGTGGAGGCGGGCATACGTACGTCTGGCATGGGTGGCTCCAGGTTGAACCGACGCGATTGGCTTTAGTGTCGCAATTGCCGCCGGCTCCTTGCAGCCGGTGAGGGTGGGGGCGCTCACCCCTCCGGTTTGGCGACAATGACACGGCAGTCAGACATGCGCCGGCAGATCGGAGGTTTCAGTCGATGGCGAGGCAGAAGCGGAGTTGGGCGGAGCCCTATCGCATCAAGATGGTCGAGCCCATACGCATGACCACGCGCAAGCATCGTGAGAACGCAATCCGCACAGCCGGATACAACACGTTCCTGCTGCGATCCGACGACGTCTACATCGATCTGCTCACGGATTCGGGAACGTCGGCGATGTCCGACAATCAGTGGGCGGGCCTGATGCTCGGCGACGAGGCCTATGCGGGGAGCCGGAGCTTCTATCACCTCGAGGAGGCCGTTGCCGACATCTACGGCTATCCGGAACTCGTCCCCACCCATCAGGGACGTGGCGCTGAGCACATCTTGAGCCAGATCCTGATCAAGCCCGGAGACGTCATCCCCGGCAACATGTACTTCACGACCACGCGCTTCCATCAAGAGTACGCGGGCGGGGAATTCGTCGACATCATCATCGACGAGGCCCACGACGCCACCAGCACCCATCCGTTCAAGGGCAATGTCGATCTCGACAAGCTGCGCACCGTGATCGCTGACGCCGGCGCGGCACGCATTCCCTACATCTCGGTGGAGACCAACGTCAATATGGCGGGTGGCCAGCCGCTTTCGATGGCCAATCTCCGCGAGACCTACGCGCTCTGCCGGCAGCACGGCATTCTGCTCATGCTCGACGCCACACGTGCGCTGGAGAACGCCTGGTTCATCCAGCAGCGCGAGCCGGGCTATGCCAAGCGGAGCGTTCGTGAGATTCTTCTGGAGATCTGCTCGTACAGCGATGGCGCCACGGTCTCGTCGAAGAAGGACAATCTCGTCAACATCGGCGGGTTCCTGGCTCTGCGCGATCCGGAACTGGCACGTCGTGCCCGTGGTCTGCTCGTTGCCTTCGAGGGGCTCCAGACCTACGGCGGTATGTCCGGGCGCGACATGGAGGCTCTTTCGCGGGGCATCTACGAGATGGTCGAAACCGACGACCACGTCCGCGCGCGTGTCGGGCAGGTGGAGTATCTGGGCAACAAGCTGATCGCTGCTGGGGTTCCGGTGGCGCTGCCCATCGGCGGGCATGGCGTATTCCTCAACGCGCAGGCCATGCTGCCGCACATCCCGCAGGAGCAGTTTCCGGCGCAATCCCTCGCCGCCGCTCTGTACGTCGACTCCGGGGTGCGGAGCATGGAGCGCGGGGTTGTCTCCGCAGGCCGGGATCCGAAGACTGGAGAGAACCGTCATCCCCGGCTGGAACTGGTGCGGCTGACCATCCCGCGTCGCGTGTACACCCAGGCGCATATGGACGTCGTCGCCGAGTCCGTCGAAGCGGTGTATGCGGAGCGCGACAAGATTCGCGGCTTGACGATGACCTACGAGCCCGAGGATCTGCGCTTCTTCCAAGCGCGCTTCGAACCGGTGTCTGTAACGGAAGTCCTACCTCCCCGTTCGCGAAGCTGACACCCGAGCTTGCAACTGCCACCAGCAGCATGACGTAGCTGAGGTAGTAGTAGTTGAAGAACGCCCATTTGGAGACCAGGAAAAACGTCAGCGACAACACAACAGCCTGGAGCACCAGGCCGGCCATGTCGTTGGGGCGTCCCTTCCACGCGATGAGTGCGGCAGCGGCCAGAAGCACGACGAATGGTGCGATGCCTGGGATCGTGATCCCAACAAGTTGCCAGACGTAGGCGGTCAATGTTAGGGCGTTGTACCGAGGTGGAAAGGCCATCTGGATGCCGATCACGTCGTAGATGAACTGGCCGATGCCGGTGGCCAGCGCGAATGGGAGCGCGAAGATGGCGGCACCGGCACCGGCAATGACCATCTCGATTCGAGCGCGTCGTGACCAGATGAATGCGGGGATCAACAGGATGAGCGTTGTCGGCTTTACCAGCATTGCAATGCCAAGGCAAGCCATGGCCAACCGGCGGTGAGATTGGCGTAGTGCGAGCCATCCCACCAATCCGGCCATGACGTAGGTGTCCACCCAACTCATATGGACCATGCCGATGGTGAGCGGACAGACCAGTCCGAGAGCGAGCACGCGGTGGGCGTGCTCGCGCATGGTGCCCTGGCGGGCCAGTCCCCAGAGTGCGGCGAGGATGGCTGCGGCTGCAACTCCTCCCATAAGGCGGGCGTCGCCGAGGAATGCACCCGGAGCGGCCAGAATTGGAACGATGGGGCCGTATTGAAAATGTCCGGCCATCTCTGCAGCCAGGTTCGGGCCCGGTTCGTAGTAGAGGAATAACGTTGGGTCATATGGGTTGCGTCCGTGAAGCAGTTCGGAGGTGGCCATGTTGAGCGACGCGAAAACGTCGATATTCAGGTGCCCCCAGTTCCAGGTGACAGATATCACTGCGCCCAGGGCCGCTACCGTGCCTACAAGGCACGCCTGTGCGCGACGTCCTGCGGGAAGCCATGCGGCGGTGCCGGCCATCCCGATGAGCAGGAGTGTCAGGCAGACCTGAGCCCATTGATTGACGGCGAAAGTGCCGACAAGCGAATTGGCCTTGGGATACATTGAATACGCAAGGTTGCCGAGGCCCATCGCCACGGTGAGGGCGGGCCATAACAATCTGTGTTGATGCCAGCGTCTTTGACGTAGGGCAAATACGGAAAGACCCAGTGCGGCCAGGATGCATACCAGCGCAGTGCTGGACAGATAGCCGAACCGAAGCAGTACCCCCTCGCCAAGAATCGCCATGGCCATACCGCAGACCGCGGTGGTTGACGCGCCTGACGGAGTTGTGCTGATCCTGAACATGAGAAGCGAGATGGTACCTCGGGTAACTTTCGACCCCTCCCGGCCATCGATATATGCTGCACACGATGCCTCAGTCGTCCGATAAACGTCCTGTGGCCGGTTTGGCCGCGCCGCAGCCCAAGCAAGCTCGCATAGGCGTACTGGTCGTTGCCTACAACGCCGATACCACCCTGGCGAAAGTACTGGACCGAATTCCCGCGGATTTCCGGAAGAAGATTGCCAAGGTCTATGTTTGCGACGATCACAGTCAGGATTCGACGTACCGGGTCGGCCTCGACTATCGACTAACCTCAGACCTTCCGATGGTGGTGATCCGGCACCCTCGTAATCTCGGTTACGGAGGCAATCAGAAAGCGGGATACCGTTTGGTGATTGACGGCCATCTGGACATCATCGTCCTGCTGCATGGGGACGGCCAGTATGCTCCAGAGTGCATTGCGGATCTGGTCTCTCCGCTGGAGAGGGGTGAGTGCGATGCCGTCTTTGGATCGCGGATGATGACGAAGGGCGGTGCGCGCAAAGGTGGGATGCCGCTTTACAAGTTCGCCGGCAATCGCATTTTGACGAAGTTCGAAAATAGGGCTCTGGGGATGCGTCTCAGCGAATTCCATTCCGGGTACCGTGCATATCGCGTGCAAGCACTGGCGGAGATCCCGTTCGAGACGAACTCCGACGGGTTCAATTTCGATACCCAGATAATCATTCAACTCCATGATGCAGGCAAGAGGATCATGGAGGTACCGATCCCAACGTACTACGGAGATGAGATCTCGTATGTCAATGGGATCAAGTACGCGAAGGACATTTTTGTCGACGTTCTTCGATATCGTTTGCAAAAGCGTGGCTTTGCTTCCGGCGACCTTGGCAATGTGGGCCATGAATACACATTCAAGCCTGGCGAGACGAGTTCACACTGGCGCATCCTCAATCAGCTACGCCGGTTACCACCATCTCGGATTCTCGATCTCGGCGTCTCGGGAGGTCGGCTCGGGCGGTTGGCTCGCGAATACGGCCATGAGGTTACCGGGGTGGATGTCGTGGAGCCGCCTGGGGTACGTGATCGGCTGGACAATTTCTTCGTTGCCGATTTGGATCTCGGCATTCCGGCTGATGTCGGCTCGGGTTACGACGTCGTAGTCGCGGCAGACGTACTCGAGCATGTGCGCAAGCCGGAGGAACTGCTGGTACAGATCCGGTCTTTACTATCTCCCAAGGGCGTGGTGATCGCGTCGATCCCTAACTTTGGACATTGGTATTCCCGCGGGCGCACTGCACTGGGCCTATTCGACTATGACCAGCGAGGGATCTTGGACCGCGGGCATGTGCGGTTCTTCACCCGTCGCAGCTTTCACCGTCTGGTTGCAACGGCGGGCCTGTCTGTGGTTAGAACCGAGTATGTCGGTCTGCCCCTTGACGTCCTTGCTCAAAAACAGCGGGTCGTAGCTCGTGGAGTGCGTACGATGGAGGCCATGTTGGTTGCACTCCGCCCAACGATGTTTGCGTACCAGATCATCTTTCGCCTTGAGGCACAGCGACCTGGCGTTGTTCTTGGGGTTCCCCGGAACCAGAAAACTGAATTCCCTGCATGAGTACCCCCGCCAGGAATCGAACCTGGGCACATGGTTTAGGAAACCACTGCTCTATCCGCTGAGCTACGGGGGCTAGAGAGAGAATAGCGAGCTGGCTCGCTATTCGACCGAGCGACGCCGCCGTAACGTATGTACGGGGGCAAGCGTAGGGAACTGGAGAAGAGAGCGTAGCAAGCGAGTCGACCGGCTGTGCTCCGTAGCCGATAATTGCGGCGATGGTCGAACTCGAGCCTTCGCAAAAAGACGGTACCGCGCTGCTCGCACTCATCCGGTCTATCGACGCCACCGCCGAGCGGTGCGCGGCGCGGTGCCGGGGCAGCCGGTGCGACGATGCCGCGCACATACTGTCAGCTTCGGCGGATCGTGCCAAGCTCACGGTTGTGATCTCACTTCTGCGCTTGGCGACCGACCACCGCAATGGACGCCGTGTCGCCGTGCGGACGGTTGCCGGGGTCCTGGCAACCACGGCACTGGTGGATGTGGCCAAGAGTCACGTCGGCCGGATGCGTCCCGCAGTGGGCGCGCCATTGAAATTCGGCGTTCGCCCGCAAACCAGCTCGTCGTTTCCTTCAGGGCACGCTGTATCGGCAGCGATGGTCGCCGTGTCGATTGCGGAGGACCGGAAGTCGTGGCGGGTTCCGCTGGCGCTCTTTGCGGCGTCGGTCGGATGGTCGCGGGTGCAGGTGGGTTTGCACCATGCCAGTGACGTTGCCGGTGGTCTCGCCATCGGGACCGTGGCCGGGTTTGCGTTGCGGCGCCTGGTACCGCTGCGGGGCAGGCGTAAACCCTAATCGCGGTGCGGCAGGCCGTACAACGTACGGGCGTCGGCCAGTAGATCGAGATCGATGTCTGCGAGGACGAGGTCTTCGCCAGCCCGATCGCTGCGGGCGATAGCACCCCGAAAGGGGACCGCTACCTGGGAGCGTCCCAGTAATTGCTTGAATTGCGCTGCATCGCTGCCGGCGCATGCCCCTGCGGCATTGGCGAAAACGATGGCGATGGAGTTCTCGAAAGCGCGGGTGACACACAGCGCGTCTACATGGGTCGCCTCGGCGGCAGGCGCGTGTTTCACCTCGTTGCCCTGTAACTGCCGGCACCAGTAGGCGGGAACGGTGACAATGTCGGCACCGGCGCCGGCAAGTCCCGTCATGTGTTGGGCCGAGGTGATGTCCCAGCAGATCGCCAGGCCGACCTGCCCGAAACGGGTCGCCACCACAGTTGTGCTGTTCCCGGGGTGGCCGTGCGGCTGCTCGGTGCGCCACAAATGGGTCTTGTCGTGATGGCCCAGAACAGTTCCGGACCGATCGACGTAGTACGTCCGGTTGAGACGGGCGTCGGGTGAGCCCTCGATAATCGACCCGGTGACGATGTCGATCTTGGCCTTGCGTGCCACGTCTTGGAGTCGCTCTACCCAGGAGGCGTGGGTATCGATCATCTGTGTGGCTGCTCCGATAGGGCCGGTCAGAAAAAGCTCAGGAAAGACGATCAGTTCGGCCCCCTCGGTGGCGGCGTGGCGAGCCACGCCGGCCGCGCGGGTCAAATTGAACTCGGGATCGTGGAGCCGGATCTCTGTCTGGGCGGCTGCGACACGGACGGCCATGGTCGGGAGTCTAGGAATGTGTTCTCTGTGTGTGACGAATCCGTCTCCATCGTGTGAGTTGTCGACGGGTTCTCTGTTAGATGCCTAGCTTGAAGAATGTGAGCAGACGTTCTCCGCGTTCCTTCCTTCTTGTGGCCTGCGCCATGCTTGGGGTCTTGGCGCCGGCTGTATTCGAGGCCGTGCCAGTCCGCGCGGCGCCCGTCCCTTTTGGCACGGTCTTGGTGAGCGGGCAAGATTGGGCGGGTGCATCCTCAGCATTGGGGGATCTCAACGTCTACTCCAACGGCAGTGGGTCCACCGATCGGTGGGGGCCGTACGGTCTCGAGTACGAGTGTGTTGAACTCGCTACACGCTGGGCGGCCATACGTTTTGGTGACAACCCGTGGAGTTGGAACATCTGGTACGCCTACCAGATGTGGTCGGCCGGACCGCACCTGCAGGTGCCATTCCAGCAGCTTTCCAATGGTGGCAGTGTCCCGCCGCAGTTCGGTGACATCCTGGTTTTCAGCAATACGGCCACCAATGCCACTGGCCACGTTGCGGTCGTTGCCGGCGTCGGGCCGGGCTATGTGGACATCGTGGAGCAGAACTGGAACAACTCCAATCCCACGGGGCGTGCACGCCTGCCCATCTCGGGCACGACCATGCCCATTCGCTACGGTCTGCCGATCATTGGCTGGTTACGGGCCAGCACCGCGCCGACAGGACTTCAGGGCAACGCCGGGCCGGGGGGCTATACGCTCGATGGCTACGGATCTGTGCACCCGTTCGGTAGTGCTCCCCCGGCGGTCCAGGGTCCCTCGTGGCCGGGCTGGGATATCGCGCGTAGTGTTGCCCGTATCCCTGGACAGCCCAGCGGTTACGTGCTTGACGGATTTGGTGGCGTTCACCCGTTCGGCGCCGCAGTGTCCGCTGGTGTGACCAGCTACTGGCCGAATTGGAACATTGCTCGCGGTATCGCGATCCGGCCTGACGGGCACAGTGGTTACGTGGTGGACGGCTGGGGCGGCATCCATCCCTTTGGTGGCGCGCCTCCGGTCGCCTTGTCCGCTTACTGGCCGGGTTGGGACATCGTTCGTGGCATCGTTCTGAGACCGGATGGCGTGAGTGGCTACACCCTGGACGGGTGGGGTGGGGTGCATCCCTTTGGCGATGCACCTGAGGTTGACGTCACCGGGTACTGGTCGGGCTGGGATATTGCTCGATCCATCACGCTTCGAACTGACGGCATCAGTGGCTGGGTTGTTGACGGCTACAACGGCGTACATTCCTTTGGCGGCGCGCCCGCGGTGGCTTCGACCGGCTACTTCCCAGGGCAGGATGTGGCTCGGGGTGTGATGGCGCTCGATGCGGCCGGTGGTTATACCGTCACGGCATGGGGCAATGTGCGTGCCTTTGGCGACGCCCCACCGGTTGAGGTTTCTGCGACCTTCAGTTCGGCCGTGGCGCACGGTCTGTCTTAGAACGTGGGGGCGGGCGCTACGCCTCGTCCAATTGGCGCGCCAGCCATAGCCAGACAAGTGGCGCCATTGCCGCGATAGGCAGGCTGACGGTCAGCAGGCGACCCAGTCGATCACGGTGCTTGACCGATCCCACTAGAACGGCGCAATCCGCGGCATCGCAGAAGGCGTTTAGGCGCAGCATGGATGTGGTTGGATAGCCGGCACGTGTTTGCTCCAGGACGCTTATGCCCAGCGCCACCTGCCGGACACCGAAGAACCCGAGGATGACGCGTCCAGACGGCGTGAGGCCGGCATCGAGGCCCATGATCCCGACGATCTTGCGTTGTGCTAGCAGAACGCCGGCGCCGATGGCCACGCGACCGGCAGCCAGGATGCCGGCCAGACGGCGGATCTGATCCGGGGAGGCAGTGAGCATTCGGCCATGATGCCACGCCATGTCGGCAGGACGCTATGGGTGCGCCAGTACCCTGCTAGGCTTGGCCCTCATATGGCCGACCCTCTCTCTGCGCTCCACAAAGCCCGCCTCGGCATCGTCGGAACCGGCGTAATGGCGGAGGCGATGCTGGCCGGCCTGCTCCGGAACAACCTGATCGATCCCGATCATGTCGTGTGCAGCCATCCACGGTCAGAGCGCCGCAAGCTGCTTGAAGAACGTCACGGGGTCCATGCCGTTTCCTCCAATGCCGACGCCATCAAGAAGGCCGATGTGATCCTGCTGGCGGTGAAACCCCAGGTTTTGCTTGCGGTCATGCCCGAGTTGCGCCGCGACCTGAGCAATGGTCAACTGGTGGTGAGCATCATCGCCGGGGCCACGACGCGTGCGATCGGAGAGGGCCTGGGCCATCCCGACATCGTGCGGGCCATGCCCAACACGCCTTCGCAGATTGGCTGCGGCGTCACGGTGTGGTATGCGACCGAGTCGGTTTCCGCTGCGGGCAAAGGGCGCGCGCGGGCTATGTTGCAGGCGCTTGGTCGCGAGTTCGAGGTGCATGACGAGCGTCAGGTGGCCATGGCCACCGCCCTATCCGGAACCGGGCCGACGTACATCTTCATGTTCATCGAAGCGCTGATAGATGCGGGGGTGCATATGGGATTTCCTCGCCATGTCGCGCGCGAACTTGTGCTCGACACACTGATCGGGTCCGGTGAATTCGCGCGGCAGAGCGGCCGCCATGTTGCCGAACTGCGTGACATGGTGACGTCATCGGGTGGCACCAGCGCCGAAGCCCTGTATCAGATGGAATCCGGTCGTCTGCGCACGGTCATCAGCGACTCCGTGTGGGCGGCCTTCGGACGTACGCTGGAGCTGGAGGCTCGCCTCGAAGGTCGACCGTCTGACGAGAAACGCGGTCGCGGACCGGGTCGCGGATGACAGTGATGGACGCCCAATTGCTGCACCGACTTCCCAAGGCCGAGTTGCATCTTCACATCGAAGGCACGCTCGAACCCGAGATGATGTTCGCGCTGGCGCAGCGCAACCATGTGGCGCTGCCGTACTCGTCGCCGGAGGAGGTACGCGCCGCGTATGTTTTCGACGACCTGCAGTCGTTTCTCGACATCTACTACCTGGCCTGCCAGGTACTGGTCGCAGAACAGGACTTCTACGACCTGACGTGGGCGTACATCGAACGTGCTTGGGCGCAGGGCGTGCGCCATGCCGAGATTTTCTTCGATCCGCAGAGCCATACAGAGCGCGGGATTGCGTTCGAGACGGTGATATCTGGCATCCACCGGGCATTGCCAGTGCGAAACAACGCTACGGGCTGACCTCGCATCTGATCATGTGTTTCCTTCGCCATCTGAGTGAAGCCGAGGCTATGAACACGCTGGAGATGGCGCTGCCGTACCGGCGAATGTTCACGGCGGTGGGACTCGACTCGTCTGAGATGGGCCACCCGCCGAGCAAGTTTGCCGCAGTCTTCGAGCGAGCGCGTGCCGAAGGGCTGAAGGCGGTGGCACATGCAGGCGAAGAGGGCCCGCCTGAGTATGTTTGGGAAGCGCTTGACATCCTGCGTGTGCAGCGCATCGACCATGGCGTTCGCTGTCTGGAAGATGAAAGTCTCGTCAAGCGGCTGGTGAAAGACCGTGTCCCGCTTACCGTTTGTCCGCTGTCCAATGTGAAACTCCGCGTCTTTGACGAGCTTGCGTCTCACAACATTCGTGAGATGCTGCGCCGCGGGATTGTAGCCACCATCAACTCCGACGACCCCGCCTACTTTGGGGGCTATATCGGCGACAACTTCGAGGCGACGGAGACCGCCCTGCAACTGACCGCCGAGGAAATTGTTCAGCTGGCTCGCAATTCGTTCGAAGCCGCATTTCTCGACGATGCCACCCGCCGGCGTTACCTCGGCGAGGTGGAGGCTGAGGCATCCGCGCAGTGACCACGGCGCGATCGCGGTCTTGACAAGGGCGTCCCATTGTCCGACTTATATATAGGTCTGGCTCCGTCGACGTCCGGAAGGCCCAGGCCCAACGGTTGAGTAGCACAAACAGAGCGGCCTCACCTTGGGGACTTTGAGCGTCGGGAAGGGGAGATTCGAACTCCCGACCTCACGGTCCCGAACCGTGCACTCTAACCTGGCTGAGCTACTTCCCGAGGCCGCGTCATGATACCTGTCGGTCCAGTGTCCGCGGCCCGGCAGGGGGCTGGTGGCACAATCCCAGGCGTTGACTCGGCATACTGAGTCTGGAGGTTTTCGTGCCATGAGCAGCGTGAAGGTCAGCACTGAGATCGACGCTCCCGTCGAAGCCGTCTTCGCCTATGTCGACGACCATCGCAACACCACGAAGTACATGCGCGATCTGACCCAGTGGTCTCCGGTCGACGGCAAGGATCACGGCAAGGGCGCCATGTTTGAGGTCGGCCTGAAGGCCGGCCCCAAGGTTTTCGACTCCATCATCGAGATGAATGCCTGGGTCGAGAACAAGACCATCGGCTGGGTGTCGCGCGAGGGCTTCCAGCACAAGGGACGCTGGACTTTCACTGCCAAGGCCGGTGGCACCCGAGCTGCCTTCGAGATGGAATATGACCTCGGCGGCGGCATTGCCGGCAGGTTGCTTGCCCGGGCGGTCGAGCCGATCGTCCACCTGAATATCTCGAAGTCGGCCGAGACCCTCAAGGCCCAGGTCGAGAAACTGGGTTCCAAGGGCAAGGCGCGTGTCCCTGCCCGTTCCAGGAGCAGGTGAGATGGCTGCTGTATGAACGTACGGCCGGCCTCGTTCCGCGATCTCGGCCGGATCGAGCAGCTCTACACGCAGGCACTGGCGGAGGGTGACCCCTACGCCAATCCACTCCACCCCGAGCGCCCGGTGCCTCAGGCATCGGCGCTGATCCGTCTCTGGTACCTGGTCTCCAAGACGCTCTCGTCGCTAATGCCCCTGTCCGAAGGTGGGGACACGCTCTACGTTGCCGAGGACAGCGTGGTCGGTGTCGTGGGTTTCGTCCAGGCGCAACCGGCGCCGGGCAAGACCCGGGCCTGGCAGATCGTGAACCTATGCACTGTGACGACGGCACTTCGCGAAGCCGCAGCCGAACACCTGCTCACGGGGTTGTGCCAGCGGGGGCAGGACGCCGGTGTGCGCCGCTTCTATGTTCGCCTGCCTCTCGATCACCCCCTGCTCACGGCCTTCGTGGCACAGGGTTTTGGTCAATACGCCACCGAACAAATCCTCTTCTCCGACTGCGACCGTATTGAAGGCGTCAGAACGGCCGGTGTGTTGCGACCTGCACGGCGTGATGACATGGACGACGTCTACCTGCTCTATCTGCGGGTCACGCCCGCGACCGTTGCGGCGGTCGAAGCGCCTAACCGCAAAGCGTGGGAGTCGACCTTTGGCGGCGGCGCGGTCGCTCGCTTGGGCCGGGATGAAGCCAGCCATTTCATCGCGGAGCGGTCGGGTGTCCATGGCTGGGCGGCTATTCGAACTGCATCGGCGGCCCGTCCCACGGGAATGTGGCTGCTGTACGACGCCCACGACGGCCCTTCGCGGGAGGCCTTTTTGGATGCTGTCTTTGCCGAGCTTCCTGGGGGGCCGGTGTCGTGCGTGTTGCGACACTATGATTCCGAGCTCATCCGCTCGTTGCAGCAGCGCGGCTTTGCCATCTATGGCACCCAGGTGCTGCTGGCGAAGGATCTCGCCGTCCGGGTACGACAGCGCGCTCTGCTGAGGGGAAAACGCAAGAAGCCGATTTTGGTGCCGGCCGGCTTGGCCCGCACCGTCGAGAACCTGGGTCGGAGAGAGCCATTACGATGATTCCTTACGGACCATCCTGGCAGGAAGAACTGGCGCTTCTGTTCGAGTCGCTGCCGCCTCGAATCAGTGCCGAGGCCGAACGTCTCGCCGCCTCCCGTGGTGATCTTCTCGAAGTCATTCTCGATCTCGGGCGTCTTCCCGCGGCCCGCTTTGTCGACGGCGATGCGATTCTTGGCGACGAACAGGTGGAGTTTGCCGATCTCGAACACGTCACCGAGCGGGTTGGCGATTTTGGTGACGACAATCGCGCCGGGATCGAGCGCACCCTTCACCGGATCAGCGCCATCCGCAACCGCGCCGGCACGATTGTCGGCCTGACCTGCCGGGTGGGGCGCGCGGTTACCGGCACCGCCGACATCATCAAAGACATCGTGGTCGATTCCCGCAGCATTCTCCTGCTGGGTGCGCCGGGTATCGGCAAGACCACGATGTTGCGCGAGTGCGCCCGCATGCTCAGCGACGAGTGCGGCAAGCGCGTCGTGATCGTCGACACCTCCAACGAGATCGGCGGCGATGGCGACATACCCCATCCCGGCATTGGCCGCTCCCGGCGCATGCAGGTGGTGACGCCGCTCGAACAACACGCCGTCATGATCGAGGCGGTCGAGAACCACATGCCCGAAGTCATCGTCATCGACGAGATCGGCACGGAGGCCGAGGCGCTGGCGGCACGGACGATTGCGGAACGCGGGGTTCAGCTCGTCGCCACCGCGCATGGCAGGACGCTGGACAACCTGCTCGTCAACCCAACCCTGAACGACCTCTTGGGAGGCATCCAGAGCGTCACCCTCTCGGACGAAGAGGCGCGACGGCGAGGCACGCAGAAGAGCATCCTCGAACGCAAAGCGCCTCCGACCTTCGACGTCCTGGTGGAGATCCAAGACCGCGACCAGGTGGTGGTGCACATGCCCCTGGATGAGGTTGTCGACGAGGCGTTGCGCGGTCGCTTCAAGGCCCCCCAGATACGGGTGCGCGGCGTTGACGGTCAGGTTGTATCGCGCATCGACACGTCCGCGGCCAAACGTCGTGGTGTATTCGAGCCGGCACCCTTTGACACGGAACGGTCCAATGTTCTCGACCGGCGCTCACGCCGGGGCACGATCGACATCAACAACCACCCCGGCTACGGCGAGGGCTATGACGATTGGGGTGCCCATCCGCGTGCGGGGCACCCGATTTCGATCTTCCCGTATGGGGTCTCTCGACAGTACCTTGAGCAGTCGGTTCGCGAATTGCACCTGCCGGTGCGCATTCAGCATCACGTCGACGCCGCCGACATGGTGTTGACGCTCAAGAACTACTACCGCCGCAAGGACTCGCCGGTGCGTGCTGCCGAGGCCAGTGGGATTCCCATCCAGGTGCTGCGTAGCAACACGGTCGCCCAGATCAAGGAGGCCCTGGAGCGGATGTACGGCCCGGCCGAATAAGATTCACGGCGGCGACAGCCACCAGGGTTGCGCCAAAGCCTTTTCGGCCCCTGACCAGGAGACTCTTGTGAGCTGGCCCGGATATTTCATCTCCTTCGAAGGGCTCGATGGAGCCGGCAAGACCACCCAGGTCGCGGCACTGGCGGCTGCTCTGCGCGCTGACGGGCATAACGCCATGATCGTCCGGCCGAGCGACACCGGAATTGGCGATCTGGTTCGCGGCTTCCTGCTGCAGTTCCAGGTGGAAGAGCCTGTCGAACCTTGGGCCGAGGCGCTCTTTTTCATTGCCTGCCGCGTCCAGTTGCTTCAGGAGACGATTGTTCCAGCCTTGCAGGCCGGGGCTGTGGTCATAGCGGATCGCTACGCCGACTCCACCCTGGCCTACCAGGGTGGGGGCCGCGGGCTGGATCTCGAACTGCTGCGCACCCTTCACCGCGAGGCGTGCGGGGACGTATTGCCCGATCTAACCCTGCTTTTGGAATTGCCTCGGCAAGAGGCGATCCGGCGGCAGCGAGTCCAGGAACTCCCGATCGATCGCATCGAAAGCGAGGTGGAGCGTTTCCACCACGCCGTCGAGGCGACTTTCAACTCACTTGCCGAGGAGTCCCCGGAACGCTTCGTTCGCATCGACGCCCAACCGGCGGCGCTCGCAGTGTCGCAGCAGATCACTGAGGTGGTTCGCCGGCGCATCGCCGCTCGTGACAACCCGGTGGATGCGGTGGCGGCAACGTGAAGCTGGTCATTGCGATCATCCAGGCCAAGGATGCCGATGCGTGTGCTGGCGCCCTCACCTCGGCCGGTTTTGTCTGCACCCGATTCAACAGCTTCGGCGGCTTTCTCGACCGCGCCAACGTGACGCTGATGATTGGCGTCGACGACCCGCTGGTGGAGGGTGTCCTCGATGTGCTGCGGCGCACCGGACGGCTCCGCAGTGAGGCGCTGGACGCCGCTTCATCGGCGAATGCGGTGAACGGATCCGGTGGCCAGGGCGCTGTCGATGTCGAGGTTGGAGGCGCCACCGTCTTTGTCGTCGACATCGAACGTTTCGAGAGGATTTGAGCCCGGCGTGTGCGTAACCTTGCCTGGTCCCTCTGAGTTGAAGCGACGATGAGTTCGATGGATGCTCCGACCGAGGTTGCTGAGGCCGTGGTGACGGAGCCGGGTGTGGTTGCGGGCCTGGGCACTCGAGCGTTGCGCAACACGGCCATAGTGCTCACAGCTCGGGTGGCGTCTCGGGTGGTTGCGCTCATCACCATCATTGCCACCAGTCAGTTCCTGGGTGCTGACAGTTTTGGCCAGATGCAGACGGTCATCACCTATGCGGCGCTCGTCAACGTGGCCCTCGACCTTGGCTATGGCGTGCTCTACGTTCGTGACGGGTCGCGTCAACGCGAGCGTCTCGGCGAGTTCTTGAGCACCCTGCTGTCGGCCAAGGTGGTGCTCAGCATCGTCTCGTTCTTCGTCATTGCCGCGCTACTGCGAATTCCCGGTCTCGACGGGATGCTGCTGCCGGCATTTGCGTTAATGGTGACGTCGAACTACTCCAACCTGCTGCGCAGCAGCCTGTACGCATTGCAGCGCCTGGCATATGAGGCTGTGGCCATCGTGGCCGAGAGCATCCTTCTCCTGGGCCTGGCCGTGTGGGGCATCGTCAACCATCAGCCGATGGCGTTCTTCATCTGGATATACGTCATCAGTTACTCCTGCACCATCGTCTACTTCGCCATTGCGTTGCAGGCACATCACATGGTGAAGTTCCAGTGGAACTGCGATGTTGCGCTGCTACGGCGCTGGCTGCCAACCGCGCTTGCCGTGGGATTCACGTCGGTGGTCACCACGGTCTATTTCAAGGTCGACGTGCCGATCTTGCAGCAATTCCGTTCCTATGACGAGGTGGGCTGGTACACGCTCGCCTACCGTCCCTTTGAGGCGTTGCTGTTTCTGCCGTTTACGTTGCGCAACATTGTCTTTCCCGTCCTCTCGGTGTACTTTGGAGCCCGCTCGAAACGGCTGGGCTTGGCGACGGAGAAGCTGTATCGCATCCTGTTGCTCTTCGGCTGGCCGTGTGCGGTCGGCCTGTTCATGCTGGCCGGACCCATCAACCACCTGCTGCGTCTCTATCCGCAGAGTGAGGCGGCGCTTCGAATTCTTGCCATCGGCATCGTCTTCAGTTTTATCGACAACACCTTCATCGCAGCCCTCTTGGCGATGAACCGGCAGAACCTCTTTGCGCTGGTGGCGGTGTTCGGCCTGGTATTCAATGTGATCCTCGATTTCATTCTCATCCCCACCCATGGCTATCTGGGCGCGGCGTCGGCCACCGTCGTCACCGAAGCTGCACTTGTCGGTGCGGGGTGGTGGTGTTTGCGGCGTGAGGGGGTGCCGCTGGCGCTTCCCCGTCTGAGCTGGAAGATTCTCATGGCCGGTGCCCTCATGGGTGTGGCGCTGGTGCCGATCCGCGAGGTCCACGGCGTCTTCGTATTCGGCGACATCCTGCTGGGCGCCGTTATCTATCTCGGGCTGCTCCTCGTTCTGCGGGTCGCGGACCCCGAGGAGTGGGCCCTGTTGCGTCGTGCGGTCCATCGGCCGGGAAAGATCCCGGGTGGGGAGGCATAAGATGGCCGGTGAGATGCCTGCGAAGACCGTGCCTGCCCAACGTGTCGTCGATTACGACAGCGAGGGTTACGACTACCGCGGCTTCTGGCGGGGGCGTGACTACGAGCGGTGGGCGGAAGCCCGGGTGTTGCACCGGCAGATGGCGCGACTGGGCCAGCCGGTGTGGTTTGCCGATTTCGGTGGGGGATACGGTCGCAATGCCGTGCATTACCGGCGCATTGCCGATCACTCGGTGATCGTCGACTACTCGGTTACCAACTTGAACCGGGCCGCGGAGCTTCTGGCTGACGATATCCGTGCCGGACGGGTGCATCTCATCCGCAGCGACCTGGCGGCCCTGCCCCTGATCGACTCCGGCGTTGAGTGCGCGATGGTGGTTCGGGTACTGCATCACCTGACCGATGTCGATGCGTGTCTTGCCGAGATGGGCCGGACCGTGGCGCGCCGCTGGCTCGTGGACGTGCCCATCAAACATCATTTACTCGGTCGCCTGCGCAGCGCACTTCACGGTCGCTACCACGAGGTGCGGAGCGCCGAGCCGCTGGTCACGGGCTCCTCCGAGTATCCGTTTTCCACCTACAACCTGTCGAACATTCGCCACCGGCTGGAGGCTGCGGGCTGGGGTACCCAACTTGTCGCCAGCGTCAACAACTTCCGCCGCTGGGATCAGGTGCTGCCGGCCTCAGCCGTGCGCGTGCTGCGCCCGGCGGTGTGTGCGCTCGAAACACTGGCGCAGGACGCTGGGCGCGGCTGGTGGGGTCCCAGTCAGTTTGTGCTGGCACGGCGCCAACGTCCCAGGCCGGCAGCGCTGCGTCCTCAGCCCGATGCACTGGCGGGGTCGATGGTTGAGTTGGCGCGGCGGCTTGCGTGTCCCGCCTGTGGCGGCGATCTGACATGGAGCACTGATGCGGCGCACTGCGCGCCGTGCGACCTCGTCTACCCGCGTCGGGGCGAGTTCTGGGATTTCCACCTTTCAACGTCCATGACGACGTCTTCGGCGGCGACGACCCGCTCCACCTTGGTGCCGACCAGGTGAACCCGCAGCCCGGTAACCAGCGGGGTTCCCGGCTCCCAGCCTTGCGCATATAGCTGACGGGCTTCGCCCCAGGTCTTGGCCGTCTGGGTGTGGCGACCGTCGGTGAAGGCAGTCGGTCCCAGGCGGCCGGCAAACCCCAGCCGCACCTCGCCTCCGGTTCGCAGGAAGGCACGGATTTCTGCCAGTAGTAGGGGATCGGGTATTGGGGATTCCGTTGCCGTGAGTGCCTCGGCAAGGCTTGGCATTTCGCCGGACGCTGCCTGCTCGCGAACGTTGCGCCGCTGTGCTTGGCGTTCTGCGCGTTCGCGCCGTCGGCGCTCCGTGGCGATCTCGGCCATGCGGGCGCGCAATTCCTTGAGGTGACGGTCGTAGGGGGCTCGCGCCGCGAGAGTGGCGCGTTCGGCAGTTCGGAGATCGTCGACGGTGGCGTCAAGTGAGGTGTCGTCGAGTTCTCGCAGTCGTTCTCGTGGGATGCTGTCGGGCAGCTGAGGCAGCGGTTGGGGTGCGGACTCCATGACTGGTCATGATGCCCGAAGCAAACCTAGAGCCGTTTGATGTATCACCCATCCACACACTGCCCTGCCACCTCGGATACTCAAGGAGATGCACGTGGCCACAGTCCTCCACGATGTCGTTCGCGTCGAACGCGAAGGCGCTTCCGCCGTCATCACCATCGCGCATCCCCCGGCCAACGCCATCAGCCAGGCGGTGATGGCGGGCCTCTCGGAAGCGCTTTTAGGCGCCGAGGCCGACCCCACCTGTCGCGCTGTCATCATCACCGGCGACGGACCCAAGTTCTTTGCAGCCGGCGCGGACATCTCCGAGTTTGCCAGCCTCGGCGGTGAGGCGATCGCGCGTGGCCAGGCACTGACCCTGCAGATCGAGGCCTCCCCGTTGCCCGTGATTGCAGCCGTGAACGGTATTGCCCTGGGCGGGGGCTGCGAGATCACGCTTGCCTGCGACATGCGTCTGGCGTCGCGCAATGCCCGCTTCGGTCAACCCGAGATCAACCTTGGCATCATCCCCGGCTGGGGAGGTACGCAACGGCTACCGCGTCTCATCGGCAGGGCCGCGGCCATGCGGTTGCTGCTGAGCGGCGAGCATGTCGGTGCGGAGGAGGCGCTGCGGCTGGGCATAGTCGAGGATGTGGTGGCCCCGGAGGCGCTCTTGGGGCTGGCGCATGCCCGGGCGGCCAAGTTTGCCGCCACGGCACCGCTGGCGCTTGCCGCCACCAAGCGCGCGGTGGTCCAGGGGCTGGACCAGTCGCTCACCGACGGTCTCAAGGTTGAGGAGCGTGAGTTCCTTGGCGTGTTCAGAAGCGAGGATGCCATCGAGGGCGCCACGGCGTTTTTCCAGAAGCGTCCACCCGAGTGGCACGGACGTTAGGAGAAAATCGTGGTCGCCATTCTGAGCCCAATCGCGCTTTTCGTTCTCTTCGGCTTGGCGCTCGGGGTGACGGCCCGGCGTTGGTTGCGATTGGGGTCGATGATGCGCCTGGCAAAGCGTTCCGATCCACGCTTCGACCACGTTGGTAAACGCATCAAGGCTTTCTTCGTATATGTGCTTGGTCAGGGCCGGCTGTTACGCTGGCCATATGCGGGCGTGCTTCACGTCCTGATCTTCTGGGGTTTCCTCGTCCTGTTGACAGCGATCCTGGAGGGGATGGTCGAGGCTGCCTGGGTGTCGTTTCGTTTCAGCGACATCCACGCCAGCGGTGCGATCGCATTGTTGCAGGATGCCTTCTGGATCCTGGTGATGGCCGGTGTTGCCATGGCGATCATCAACCGGATTTTCGTGCGGCCGGCGCGTTTTCGCGGCAGCCACGTGCGCGATGCACTGATCATCCTGATTTGGATTGCGGCGTTGCTCACCTGCATGCAGTTGAGTTTTGCGACCAAGATTGCGCAGGGCAACCCCCCAGAGGCGCTGGCGAGCTGGAGGCCGATGGCCCGCCTGCTGTCGCATCTCTTCACCCCGCTGGGTGCCGACAGCACGGCGCTTAGCGTGCTGCACGGCACCTTTTTCTGGGCGCACCTGATCTTGATATTTGGATTCCTGGTCTACCTTGGTTACAGCAAGCATCTGCACATCGTCACATCGACATTCAATGTGATATTCCGTGACCTGTCCCCCAAAGGCCGGGCGCGACCAATCGACATCGAAGCGGTCATGGGTGCGACCGATGAGGCCGAGCAGCACTTCGGGGCCAGTGAGCTCACGCACTTCTCGTGGAAAGACGTGCTCGATCTTTACACCTGCACTGAGTGCGGGCGTTGCCAAACTCACTGTCCGGCGTTCAACACCGGCAAGGTGTTGTCGCCCAAGACACTCATGACCGATCTTCGCGATGCCGTGTACGAAGACATGGCCGGCGGTTATGCCAAGACCACGCATACCGCGCATATCGTTTCAGCCGCCGACGCCGAAGGTAAACCCGAGGCGGGTGCTCAGGTTATGTGGGTGACGGGCGCCGACCATGGGGGCACCGCCAAGGATCTCCCGGGCCACTTCCAGCCGTCTTGGCTGTCTCCCGAGGCCGTGAGCCAGGCGGTATCGAGTGCCGGCGGTGAGGCCCGGCCGTTGATCAACGGCGTAATCGATGAGGCGACGTTGTGGGCTTGCACCATGTGTGGTGCCTGCATGGACCAGTGCCCGGTGCTCATCGAGCATGTACCCAAGATCCTCGACATGCGGCGCCATCTGGTACTCGATCAGTCGCGAATGCCCAAGCAGGCCGAGACGGCGCTGCGCCATATCGAGAACGTCGGCAATCCGTACGGCGTGTCCCACCAGAGCCGGGCCGACTGGGCGCTTGGCCTGGGGGTTCCGCTGGCTGCGGACAAACCCGATGTCGAGTACATCTACTGGGTCGGGTGCGCCGCATCCTTCGATGATCGGGCCAAGACCATCGCCACCGCGATGGTGAAGATTCTTCGTGCCGGGGGCATCGACTTTGCGATTCTCGGGAAAGAGGAGAAGTGCACAGGAGATCCGGCCCGGCGGATTGGCAACGAGTATCTCTTTCAGGAGCAGGCCAAACAGAACATCGATGTCCTGGACAGCCATGGCGTGCGCAAGATCATCACGGCCTGCCCGCATTGCTTCAACACGCTGTCTCATGAGTACTTGGATTTCGGCGGCAAGTACGAGGTGTTACACCACACTCAGATCATCGATATTCTGATCACCGAAGGGCGGATCAAACTCAAGCCGGCGGCTGAGACAGAGCAGACGGTCACATATCACGACTCCTGCTACCTGGGTCGATGGAACGACATCTTTGCGCCGCCCCGGAACATTCTCAAACGCATTCCCGGCCTCAAACTGGTCGAGATGGCACGCAGTCGCAGCGAGGGGATGTGCTGCGGTGCCGGCGGGGGGCGCATGTGGATGGAGGAAGATCAGCCACGCATCAACAACCGTCGCGTCGGACAGGCGGTTGACGCCAAAGCCGACAAGGTGGCCACGGCGTGTCCGTTCTGCCTGAGCATGTTCGACGAGGGCATCGCGCAACAGAATCTGGAAGGGCGGCTCAAGGTCGACGATATTGCCGTCTATGTGGCCGAGGCATTGGTATCCTGACCCACCCCACCCTCTCGTACAACTGAAGGATCTTTCATGAGCAATCCCGCATTCGGGCCCGAATGGGCGCAGGATTTCAAGCAGGCCGTCAACAGTTCGCCGAGCTACAAACAGGCCGCGGCGAGTTGGGAGGGCAGTGTCGGGTTGGTGGTGCTGGCCGAGCCCGACAAGAACGTGCCCAAGGACCTGGGGATCTTCCTCGACCTCTGGCATGGCGAGGCTCGCGAAGTCCGGTCCACCACTCGCGATGATTCTGAGACGGCGCAGTACGTGATCACCGGTGCCTACTCGCGCTGGAAGCGGGTCGCCAATAAGCAACTCGATCCGATCAAGGCGATCATGACCGGGCAGCTCAAACTGAAAGGCAACTTCCCGATGCTCGTGCGCTACACCAAGGCTTCGAAAGAGTTGGTGGAATGCACCACGCGGCTTGACGTGGAGTGGCCGGACGGCGACTGATCTTTTGGCGTAGCCGCTTATGCAGGCTCGGGCGTGCGGTGGCGCTGTGTCCAGGCCAGCCCCGCTCCGATGGCGAGCAGGGCCAGCGGGACCAAACGTCCCGGTGGGGCGGCCGCCTGGTTGCCGAGGTCGAGAGCTTCGGTGAGGCCCAGTCCGAGAATTGCGATCAGTGACACGCCAGTTGCGCGACCTGGCCAGACTGGCGCGTCGCGACGGGCTGTCCAACTGAGCCACCACACGATGGCGGGAGCCATGATTGTGAGGTCGTGCATGAGGAGGTGGGGTGAGGCCAGCAGAGAGAGCGCAGTGGCTGCGGCCAGGCATGGCTCCAGCCGCGACCTTGCAGTGCGGATGCGATGGCCCAGCCAGGCGCAGGCGACGAGTGCGAGCAGACTGAGGCATGCCGCGAGAGATTGCGCCACCGTCGTGTTGGATATCCAGGAGCCGGTGAGGCCGGTGAAACCATACATGCTGGCCAGGCTCCATGCGGTGGTCCCGTCGCGGGTTGCTGCCACGAATCCGGCCAGTCCCTCCGGTCCGACGGCGGCCAGGCTTAGGAGTCCTACAAGGGCGGCGCCAACCACTGCGCCGGTCAGGATGCGGCGATCGCGCCAGCCCATTACGAATGCCGCCAGGCCAAGTGCGAGGTGGGGTTTGACGATGAGTGCGCTGAAAACCAGGACTCCGGCGCCCAGGCCGCGTCGATCTCGGCGCCACAGTGCGTACGCCAGCGCCAGGCCGAGTGCATTGACGCCGTCCCACTGTGCCAGCAGCAGGAGCGCCAGGGTTGCGGGTAGTGCCAATCCCACGATTGCGCCAACCAATCGCTGTGGCATGTCTTTGGGCCCCGGTGCCGAGCGGATGACGATTGCGATCGCTGCCACCAGAAGCGCCAGTTCGATGAGGCCGGCGGTGCGGTATGCGGCGTCCAGTGGTAGGGCGGTGAGCGGTGCCGCCAGGACTGCGGCCAGCGGAGGGTTGACAAAGGGCAGGTTGCCCTCGGTGTCGGGCGCGATCAGGCGTGTGTGCAGGTGTGCCTGGAGGGAACGGTCGTAGAGATCGGCACGATGGCCGTCGGTCCAGAGCGATGCTCCGACGTATGTCGAGGTGAAGTCGCTGCGGCCGATTTGAAGCTGGCTCGTGTGCGACCAGAGGAGGATGTAGCCCCCGAAAAGGGCGACGCTCGCAAAGACGATGCCGGTGGCCAGCAGGCTGCGCTCTCGCTTCATGGGGTTGGCCAACATATCAGGGGGCCGGGCTGCCTTGCTGTCGCCCCTATACTCGGCTCGTGCGGCTGCAGGGCATAGATCATGTCGGGATCGCGGTGTTGGATATCGACGCCGCAGTCGAAGCCTACACGCGCCTGATTGGCGCTCCACCGGTGCATCGGCAGGTGGTTGACGCAGATGGCGTAGAGGCGGTGATGTTCGATGCCGGCAGTTCACGCGTTGAACTGTTGGGTTCGTTGCGTGCCGATTCAGCCATCGCTCGCTTCCTTACGTTGCGAGGCAATGCGCTCCACCATGTTGCCTACGCTGTCGACGATGTCCAGGTGAGCCTTGACGAATATGCGTCGATGGGTTTGCGGTTGCTCGACACCTGCCCGCGCCTTGGCGCTGCCGGGAGCCTGGTCGCTTTCCTGCATCCGTCTGCAGGTCAGGGCGTGCTTACCGAACTCTGCCAGCCATTGGCCACCAAAGAAGGCTGAATGGCTACGCATCCCGAGGATTCCGGTGCCGAAACCGACAGTGGGCTGTCGCAGGCGGCGTTTTATGTCGCGGCCGATGGTGTCGATCGCGCGAGTCCGGGTGAATTTCCGTTCACTCGTGGCATTCGTGCCGAGGGCTATCGCAAGCGGCTTTGGACGATGCGCCAGTATGCCGGCTTCGGTGGCGCCGAGCAGACCAACGAACGATTCCGCTACCTGCTCGACGCCGGCCAGACCGGGCTTTCGGTCGCCTTCGATCTGCCCACCCAGATGGGCTACGACTCCGATGACCCCATTGCCGCCGGCGAGGTTGGCCGGGTGGGGGTTGCCATCGACTCGCTTGCCGACATGGAACTCCTTTTCAAGGGAATCCCGCTCGACAAGGTGACGACGTCGATGACCATCAATGCTCCGGCGGCGATTCTGCTGCTGATGTACGAACTTGCCGCCAAGCAACAGGGCATTGGCGCCAATGAACTTGGCGGCACGATTCAGAACGACATCCTCAAGGAGTACGCGGCGCGGGGCACGTACATCTTTCCGCCACGTCCTTCGATGCGGCTCACGACCGACATCTTTGCTTACTGCAACGAGTACATGCCGCGCTGGAACACCATCAGCATCAGCGGCTATCACATGCGTGAAGCCGGTGCCACGGCCGTCCAGGAGGTCGCTTTCACGCTCGCCAACGGTATCGCCTATGTTCAGGCCGCACTCGACGCCGGCCTTCAGGTGGATGAATTCGCGCTGCGGCTGTCGTTCTTCTTCAACGTCGGCAACGACTTCTTCGAAGAGGTGGCCAAGTTCCGCGCTGCGCGCACTTTGTGGGCCGGGGTCATGCGGGATCGCTTTGGCGCTCACGATCCACGCAGCCAGTCGTTGCGATTCCATGCGCAGACAAGTGGCGCGACCCTGGCGGCGCAACAGCCACTCAACAATGTGGCGCGAGTAACGCTGCAGGCGCTTGCGGCCGTCCTCGGAGGGACGCAGTCGTTGCACACCAACGCTTATGACGAAGCGCTGGCGTTGCCGTCGGAACAGGCAGCCGAAATTGCGCTGCGTACGCAGCAGGTCATTGCATACGAGTCGGGTGTTGCGCGCAGCACAGATCCCCTTGGTGGTTCGTACCTTGTCGAGTCGCTGACGGAACGACTGGCCAGAGAGGCTCTGGCGTTGATGGCACGTGTAGATGAACTCGGTGGTGCAATCGCGGCTATCGAACAGGGCTTCTACCAGGAGCAGATTCAGGACTCCGCCTACTCGCAGCAGCAGCGCATCGAATCTGCGACTAGCACCGTTGTCGGTGTCAATCGATTCACGGAAACATCGCAACCTGATGTGGAGGTTCTGCGTGTAGGTGCGGAACTCGAGGCTGAGCAGGTGCGGCGGGTGCGCGCGATCAGGTCCTCCCGCGACTCGCAGCATGTCGCCGCCTTGATTGCGGCCGTTACTGAGGCTGCGCGTGGCGAAGCCAACCTATTGCCGCCGCTGCGAGAGGCGCTGGCGGCCTACGTGACGGTGGGGGAAGTGTGCAACGCACTACGCCAAGTCTTCGGGGCGTACCGGCCGGCTTCTGTGTTGTAGTGGTGTTCTCCCGTATGCTTGTCTGTGATGACCAAACCAACTGAGAGTTCTCGCCCGTACGAGGCCGAGCGGCGGGTCAATGTGCTGCGTCAGCGACGTCGTGATGCCATCCATCGTGGCGGTGCCGCCGAGAAGGTTCAACATCCCAAGGGCAAGCTGACCGCGCGAGAACGTGTCGATCGCCTTCTCGATCCGGGCAGTTTCCACGAGATCGATCTCTTTGCGGTGCACCGCACCAGCAACTTCGGCATGGCGGAACGGCGCATTCCCGGAGACGGCGTGGTAACCGGCTGGGGCACGATCGATTCGCGGCGAGTGTTTGTCTTCAGCCATGACGCATCGGTGTTCGGCGGATCCCTTGGAGAGGTCTTCGCCGAGAAAGTGGGCAAGGTCATGGACATGGCGATGCGTAGTGGGTGTCCGATCATCGGAATCAATGATTCGGGTGGGGCGCGTATTCAGGAGGGCGTGGTCTCCCTGGCGGGATACGCGGATATCTTCCACCGTAACGTCGCGTTGAGTGGCGTGGTGCCGCAGCTGTCGCTGATAGCCGGGCCGTGTACTGGTGGGGCGGTTTACTCGCCTGCAATTACCGATTTCGTATTCATGGTGCGTCGTATCGGCTACATGTTCATCACCGGTCCTGATGTCGTTCGGGTTACGACGGGTGAAACGGTGACGGCCGAAACCCTCGGCGGCGTCGACGTTCACAACCAGCGCAGCGGGGTTGCCCATTTCGATGCCAACACTGAGGACGAGGCGTTCGTCCAGGTGCGAACATTGCTCGGCTTTCTCCCCAGCAGCAATGCCGACCAGCCTCCGTGCGGACCACGCGACGACGACCCGTTGCGTGCTGACGAGGCGTTGCAGGACATCATTCCCGCCAACCCCAACCACCCCTATGACATGTGCGACTTGGTGCATCGCATCGTGGACGATGGCAACTTCTTCGAGGTCATGCCGTTCTTCGCGCAGAACATCATCGTCGGCTTTGCACGGCTGGACGGTCATCCGGTTGGCGTTATCGGCAATCAGCCGCGCATTCTTGCCGGTGCACTAAATATCGATGCTTCGGTAAAGGCTGCGCGTTTCGTGCGATTTTGCGATGCGTTCAACATCCCGCTGGTGACATTCGTCGATGTGCCAGGGTTCTTGCCGGGTACCGAGCAAGAGTACGGCGGGATCATCCGGCATGGCGCCAAACTGTTGTACGCCTACTCCGAGGCGACCGTACCCAAGCTGACCGTCATAACCCGTAAGGCTTATGGCGGGGCCTATGACGTCATGTGCAGCAAGCACATTGGAGCGGACTTCAACTTTGCCTGGCCCAGCGCCGAAATCGCCGTCATGGGGCCGCAGGGTGCCGCCGGGATCATCTTCAAACGCGAGATTGCCCAGGCCAAGAACCCCGCGGCGCGTACCGAGGAACTCGTCACCACATACCGCGAGCAATTTGCCAACCCGTACCATGCTGCAGAGCGAGGCTACGTGGACGACGTCATCGAGCCCAAGCACACGCGCATGGTGCTCATAGAAGCGCTACGTGTTTGCTCGGAAAAACGCGTCGATCGGCCCTGCCGCAAGCACGGCAACATTCCGCTCTAGGCTGACGTCACCTGGCCGTTGCGGCCCTGAGTGTGGTGAATTGCAGGTACGACCACCGATACGATCAAGACGTGGGCCGCCGCAGCGAGCGGGATTGCCACCAGCGCTCCGATGATGCCGGCGACAGCCCCGCCCATGAGCAGGGCCAGAACCACGGCAAGCGCCGGGAGCGATACGACGCGGTTCATGACCTGTGGTAGCACGAAGTTGGCGTCGATGAGCTGAATCACGACGATGACAAGCGCCACGATGAGCGGGTAGAACGGTCCGATGGTGAACCCTAAAAGGACGGTTGGGACGGCCCCTACGAATGGTCCTATCAGTGGCACCGCGCTGGCGGTGCCTGCGAGGATGCCGAGCAGGAGGGGTCCGGGCAACCCGAGGCCCCATGCCGCAAGACCGGTGGCAACACCGACGACCACCATGTTGAATGCGGTGGCTTGCAGGTAGCCGCCCATTCGAGAACCCATCTCGGAGATGACGTCGGCGGCCAGATGCTGCTGACGTGGGTGAAAGAGATCGACGACGAACGCTTTGAGACGGTCGCTGCTCGTCAACCATAGGAAGCCCAGGAGTAGGACGATCACGAAATCCACGACCGCGCTCAGCATGTAGCCGCCCACCGTGAGTAATATGTCCTTGGCGGTGTTGAGGGAACCGGCTACCTGGGTGCCGAGGTCTGCGCTCAGGTGTAGCGACGACTCGGCTTGCTTGAAGGCATTGCTGATGTCGTGCTGATAGCGGGGAAAACTTGCAATGAGCGCCTGCACTTCGCCAACGACAGGCGCGACCAGTACGACGACTATTCCGGCCAGCACTGCCAGTAAGAACACGTACACAACCAGGATTGCCGCTACCTTGGGGACGCGCAGCCGTTCGACACGCACCACGAGTGGTCGTATGCCCTCAGCAAATACGATGGCCACCAAGAGCAGCAGGATGGTGTCGGCGACCATGCGCAGCATGAGCGTGACGGCCAGGGCGGTGAGAATCAGGATGCCCGCAACGACCAGGGTGCGGACGGTTACCGGCCGCATTCCGGTCGTTGTGGTTGCGGGTGTGGGGGTGGGGCTGTCGCCAACCACTTCGACAGACATGGCGGGCAAGCGTACCAGTCGCTGCGTTTAACACTCCCTCTTCGCGGGAGCAGTGCTGCTTTGGGGCCACCTTGAACCGACCTGCACACCGTAAACTCCGCGGCGTGAAGCTTCTTGAGTACCAGGCCAAGCAACAGTTTGCCCTAGCGGGCATCGCAATTCCTGACGGTCGGTTGGCGCGAACACCGGCGGAGGCCTCGGCCATTGCCCGAGAGTTGGGTCGGGTGGCCGTCAAGGCCCAGGTGCAAGTTGGTGGCCGTGGCAAGGCAGGCGGGATTGCCGTTGTCGACACGCCCGAGGCGGCGGAGCGCGAGGCTCGTCGCATTTTGGCTATGGAGATCAAGGGCTACCCGGTTCGATCGGTCTGGTGTGAGACCGGACTGGCCATCGCCAACGAGTTCTACCTGGGCATCACGCTGGATCGCGAGTGCCACTCCACGGTGCTCATGTTCTCGGCCGCTGGAGGCATGGAGATCGAGCAGGTGGCGGCGGAGGCTCCCGAGAAGATCGCCAAGCTGTGGCCGGACCCGTTCATGGGGCCGCAGACCTTCCAGATCCGCCAGCTTGCCTTTGCCGCTCTGCGCAACGCGCCGGAACTGAACTTGCCGGCCTCGTGCATTGCCGGTGCGCTTGTGCCGCTGGCCCGTTCGCTCTACGATCTGGCCGGCCATCTCGATGCGCTGACATGCGAGATCAACCCGCTCGTGCTGACCACAGAAGGGAAGTTCGTGGCGACAGATGGCAAGCTGGAGATCGACGACAACTCGGACTTCCGGCACCAGGACCTCGCCGCACTGCTCGCCGGCGATCTGCCGGCCGGAAGTGGCGGCGATCCCTACGAGGCGGAGGCACAACGCCGCGGTCTGACCTATGTCCACCTCGACGGCTATGTGGGGTGTATCGGGAATGGCGCCGGTTTGGTCATGAACACGCTCGACCTGGTCAAGCAGCAGGGCGGTGAGCCCGCGAATTTCCTCGATGTGGGTGGGGGCGCCACCGCAGACAAGGTTCGCGATGCCCTCGACATGGTCCTGCTCGACCCACAGGTTCGCGGCGTATTCGTCAACATCTTCGGGGGCATCACCCGTTGCGACGAAGTCGCGCGAGGCATCATCGCCGCGCGGGATGCACTCAACATCAAAATGCCGCTGGTGGTGCGTATGACGGGCACGTCGGAAGAAGAGGGCCGTCGGCTGCTCCAGGAAGCTGGAATCACACCAGGGGTGAGCGCGACCGATGCGGCCATGAGAGTCGTTGCTCTCACCAAGGAGAGCAACTGATGTCTGTACTGCTCAACGCTGCAAGCCGGGTTCTCGTTCAGGGTATGACCGGCCGCGAGGGCGGTTTTCATACCGCCCAGATGCGCGCCTACGGCACCAATGTCGTTGCCGGCGTTTCGCCGGGCAAAGGCGGGACCGAGCGTGACGGGGTGCCGGTGTTCGACACGGTCACTGATGCCGTGGCCGCTACGGATGCCGATGTCAGCGCCATCTTCGTACCGGCGCCGTTTGCGGCTGACGCCATCATGGAGTCCGCCCTTGCGGACATCGCGCTCACGGTGTGCATCACTGAGGGCATTCCCATCCACGACACGATCCGAGCGCGGTCGGTGGTGATGCGTGGCGGCAATCGCAGGCTGCTTGGGCCCAACTGCCCGGGGCTGGTCACGCCGGGTCAGAGCAAGGTCGGCATCATTCCCAACCACATCAGCCTTCCGGGCCCAGTTGGCGTGGTGGCGCGCAGCGGAACGCTGATGTACGAGGTGATCCAGGCGCTTTCGCAAGCCGGTCTGGGCCAGACGACCTCGGTGGGTATTGGCGGCGACCCGGTTTCGGGGCTTAGCTTCAAGGATGTACTGGAGCTTTTTGCCAAAGATCCAGCCACCCAGACGGTGGTAATGATCGGCGAGATCGGTGGCGCTTCCGAAGAAGAGGCTGCCGCGTGGATCGCCAAGACCGGCTTCGACAAGCCGGTGGTGGCATTCATATCCGGCCGGACGGCTCCACCGGGCAAGCGCATGGGACATGCCGGCGCCATCATCAGTGGCAATACGGGTTCGGCCCAGGGCAAGATCGATGCGCTGACCGCTGCAGGTGCCGGCATCGCCGACACCATCGAAGACGTGGTGAGACTGACCTCCGGACATCTGCCGGCGGCTCCATCCGTTCGCTGACCGAAAGGCGCGGTGGGGCTACGTTCCGCGAATCCTCGAATAGACGTCGTCGATCCCAAGCGCCGCCAGCAAACCGTCGTCGATGCGTCGGAGTGTTGGTTGCAACAGACGGCCTTTGAGCCGGCACTCATTGTGATTCAACTCGATGATGTTGTCACAAAGTACCCGTCCAATCAGGGGACGATCCTCTGCCGACAGCTCAACTATCGAATCTAGTGCGGGCTTTGGCTTGGTGGTAATTCTTACCCCCAAGAAGCTGGGCAGCATTGCATTCCGGGCATCCCCGGATACCACCACGTAATGGTGCGGCCCATAACCGATATTGGCAGTCACCACGCTGCCCCGGGTGAACCTCACGCGTCAGCCCATGCCGCCGCCTGGCGGCGTCGATGAGTTGCGGCCGCTTTTTCATAGCCCTGTTCGTCCACGTCAGACACAAACGACTCTGCCAGGGCTGCGTAACCGGCGAGACGTTGCGCCAGACGGACCTGATGCGCTCCCAGCGATATGAGGCGGGAGGCAATGCCGGCTTCACTAAACGGGATTTCACCCAAAATCGACCTCAAGCTCTCGCGAGCCGGATTCGAAGGTGATCTCAACGCGGAGATAAGGCCCTCGGCCTCTTTGTCAAGGGGAACCTGGATGCGACGGACGGAAATGGCCATGCACCATATTATGCACCATATTTATGATTCACTCAAGTGCAACATGCCGGTTGAAAGCTGATCCCTGACGGTGGCCAGCCACTCCGACATGGCAATGCCGTCCACCATGGGAAGGTAGTTGCACTCCAAGCCGGGATAGAGAACGCGTTCGATGTCGTCCTCTCCCAGGTGCAGGGTCAGGAGATCGCTCAGTTCGGCAATCGCGGCCTGGCACACCTGGGGCTCCGCCTCTGTCTTGAAGCCGGCGATGGCTGTGGTGGGGTCGGAGTAGTCGAGTGTCCAGTCCTGGTGGAAGTAGCCTCCGAACAGTTGGAAGAGGGTTGGGTAACGGCGCGACGCTTCAGCTACCAGGCTTTCGATGTCCGGCTTATTCATGCCGGCAAAGTCTAGGCCCACACGCTACCGTTACCCCATGGATTTCGAACTCAGTTCAGAGCAGCTCAGCGTCCGCGATCTCTGCCGCGACTTTGCGCGCAACGAAATTGCCCCCAAGGCTGCCGGCTTCGACGAGACCGGCGAGTTTCCCTATGCGATCGTCGCCGGAATGGGCAAGCTCGGGCTCTTCGCCATGCGGTTTTCTGAGTCGCTCGGCGGTGCGGGTGGTGACTTCCTCTCCTACTGCCTGGCGATAGAGGAGATCGCGCGCGCCGACGCCAGTTGTGCCATCACTCTGGCCGCCGCGGTTTCTCTGGGCATTGCTCCATTCGTGGAGTTCGGCACGGCGGCACAGCAGGAACGCTGGCTGCCGGCGCTGCTTTCCGGCGAGAAGCTGTGGGCCTTTGGGCTGACCGAGCCCGAGGCGGGTTCCGACGCGGGGGGGACGCAGTCGCGGGCAAGCCGCACTGGTGCCGAATGGGTGATCAACGGGCGTAAAGCTTTCATCACCAATGCGGGAACCAACATTTCCGCAGGGGTGACGATGACTGCGGTGACCGGCGGCAGTGAAGGCCATAAGCAGATCAGCTGCTTTGCGGTGGAGCGGGGGACGCCTGGCTATACTCAGGGGCCCAAGTACCGCAAGCTTGGCTGGCACGCTTCAGATACTCGAGAGTTGCTCTTCGATGATGTTCGTGTTCCGGCTGACAATCTGGTGGGCGAGGAGGGCGGTGGCCTCCGCCAGTTCCTGCGGATCCTCGAAGGTGGCCGTGTGGGCATGGCCGCGTTATCCGTGGGGGTGGCTCAGGCGTGTCTCGACGCCAGTATTGAGTACTCGACCCAACGCCGGCAGTTCGGGCAGGCGATCGCCGGTTTCCAAGCGACCCAGTTCAAGCTCGCCGACATGGCGACCCAGATCGAGATGGCCCGTCTATTGACCCACAAGGCGGCGTGGCTCTTCGATCACGGCGGCAAGCCGGGCGTCTATGCATCGATGGCCAAACTGCACGCGTCCGAGGTCGCCACCGCCTGCGCCGGCCAGGCGGTGCAGATTCATGGAGGCTATGGCTTCATGGAGGACTTGCCGGTGGCGCGCTACTACCGCGACGTCAAGATCAACGAGATCGGCGAGGGCACCAGCGAGGTGCAGCGCATCCTCATCGCGAGACACCTCATCAAGCGGTTTGAGGGGGCCTAGCAGCCTGTCTCAAGTAATGCACCACTGCTGCCTCCACTCCGAATCACCGATCTCGGCGTCGGCTTCTCCGGTTCTCCCACGAGTACTGCAAGTACGCGTGGTGCGATCTTCGTGCGCCTCCTTGACCTCGGCGGCCGGTGCGGCACATCAGCGTCGCGTTACTGAGACAGGCTGCTAGGCGATACCGGGTCGCGCAGGCGGCGTGCCCGTCTTTGGGGCGCGTGTCGACGGTTGGAACGGCCCGTTACCGGTGAGTTCATTCATCGCCTGGGTAAGGCTGTTGACGATGGTCTTGAAGAACTGTTCACACATGTCCCGGGCAGGCTTGTCGTTGCCAATGTTGTAGCCGGAGAAGTTCCCCATTATCTGGATGCGGGCGTACTCGGTCCCGCTGCCTGGCGCTGTCCCCGCCGCGGTGTAGCCTCGGGTTTCGAATACGAAGTACGCCCCGGCGCCCTCACCCAGGGTGATGTTGACGTTGACTCTGCCGTTCCAGGCGCGGTAACTCTGGGCACTGGGGAATGCCTGCTGGCAGAACCTCTCGACGGCCTTGACACAGCTAGCTGCGCTGAGCGGGACGATCACCGAACGGCTGCTCACCTGTATATAGCCCATGCCTGCGCTCCCCCTACGGAATCTGGCTCTTACTCGAGATAAGTGAATGCTCGCCTGGCACTGCGAACAGAACCACGAGCACTAGGGACGATACCTCGCCGGACTTACCTATGGCGAGTCTGTGACTTACGATTCTGGCTGCGTTCCGAGCAGCCGGACCTCCGAGCTGCTCGGAATCAGCGACGTTGGAACACGTTCACCAGCACAATTGTGGTCGGTTTCCCCCCGATCGATGTTGGGCCTGTCACCGTCTCTGGGTCGATGAGTGCGAAGCCTGCTGGTGAGGGCTCATTGCCGCTGAGGACCACCACGTCGCCGGTCTGCGCCTGCTCCAGTTGTGCGGAGCCGGCAAGGTCGACCGTGTGCATTCGCGTGAGCACCTCACGTCCACCGGGCGCGGGCTGCATCGCGAACAGCGCCTCCTCAAGGGCGTCGGGGCGGTTCAGCAATCCAGAACCGATTGCGTCTCATGGGTTGCCGCCACCATGTACTGAGGGCTCGTACTGGCTCGGTCATCCAGGCTCAGTATCGTTGTTGCGTGCGGCCAAGGGCGTGGGACACCCTGTTATCTCGCGTAGGATCGACTCATGACAGATGTAGTCGTTGTCGCCGCTGCCAGAACTCCGTTTGGCCGTCTTGGTGGAGCGCTGGCCTCCCTCACCGCTATCGACCTTGGTGCTCGCGTGATTCGTGAGGTTCTGGAGCGTACCGGGACGCCTGCCGATGCTGTCGACCAGGTGATCATGGGGACGGTCATCGCTGCCGGCTTAGGCCAGGTGCCTGCCCGGCAGGCGGCGCTCAAAGCCGGTTTGCCTTCCGGCGTACCTTCGTTTACCGTCAACAAGGTCTGTGCCAGCGCCCTCAAGGCGGTCAATCTTGGTGCGCTCATGATTCGTGCCGGCGATGCCGAGGTCGTGGTCGCAGGTGGCATGGAGTGCATGTCGCGGGCTCCGTACCTTCTGGATGCGCATCGCTTTGGCAGCAAGTACGGCGACCGCACCGTGGTCGACGCCATCATTCGCGACGGTCTCGGGTGCCCCATCGACGGGGTACTCATGGGCGCCCACGGTTCGGACGTGGCCGCCGAGTTCGGGGTGACGCGTGAGGAGCAGGACGCCTGGGCGTACCGTTCGCAGATGCGCTATCGCGACGCCCTGGCGGCGGGCAAGTTCAGCGAAGAGATCGTCGGCGTCACCACTCCCAAAGGTGAGGTGGTGGCTGACGAGCAGCCGCGTCCCGACACCACGCTCGAGAAGCTGGTGTCGCTTCGCCCCGCCTTTGGCGAGAATTCGAGCGTCACGGCGGGCAATGCGCCTGGCATCAACGACGGCGGCAGTGCCGTCCTGCTCATGCGCGCTGAGCGTGCGAGTGCGGCCGGGCTGACCCCGCTGGGACGCCTTGTCGCCGGAGGGGAATCCGGCGCGGAGCACCCCTATCTGGCGACGGTGCCGGCCAGCGCCATCCAGCACGCCCTGGGGAAGACCCGGGGCGAGGTCGGGGTGGGCGATCTCGAGGTCGTCGAGATCAACGAGGCCTTTGCCTCCGTTGCCATCACCAGCGCCAAGTTGCTCGGGGTCGATCCCGAGCGGGTCAATGTCAACGGCGGTGCCATTGCGGTGGGTCACCCGCTTGGCGCCAGTGGTGCGCGCATCCTGATGACCCTGCTTTACGAGCTGCGCCGTCGCGGCGGCGGGTATGGTGCCGCGGGTATTTGCAGCGGTATCGCCCAGGGTGAGGCGGCCGTCGTGCACGTCGGCAATCCTGCATAATCTCGCCCACTTATCCTTATCTCACGGGGTACATGCCGTGGACGTCCGGCTCAACGAAGAACAGCAGGCGATTCAGCAGTCGGTTCGTGAGCTGGTGCGCGGCAAGATTGCACCCCGTGCCGCCGACATCGATCGCAGCGCCGAGTTTCCCTGGGACGTGGTCGACATCTTCCGCAAGCACGATCTTTTCGCCCTGCCGTTTCCACCCGAATACGGAGGGCTTTCAGGCAGTGCCTTGACACTCAATGTCGCCATCGAAGAGGTGGCAAAGGTCTGTGCCACGAGTGCCCTGATCCTGGCGGTGCAGGCGCTGGGGTGCCATCCGATCATGCTGGGGGGGACGCCGGAACAGCAACGACGCTTCCTGCCGGCGCTGGCTTGCGGCGAGAAGCTTGCCGCCTACGCTCTGTCCGAGTCGTCGGCCGGCAGCGACCCGGCGGGGATGGAAACCAGGGCACAGCGGCGTGGGGACGAATACGTTCTGACCGGTGCCAAGAACTGGATAACCAATGGGGGAGTGGCCGACACCATCGTCGTCTTCGCCAAGACCGACCCCCGAGCCGGTTCCAAGGGCGTCAGCGCCTTTGTCCTCGACAATGCCCGGGCGTGCAAGGGGCTTACCGCGACCCTCATCCACGGCAAACTCGGGATTCGGGGGAGCAATACCGCCGAACTGCATTTCGACGATGTCGTGGTCCCGGCCGGGAACCGCCTCGGTGAGGAGGGAGACGGATTCAAGCTGGCGTTGCGAGTGCTGGATCGCTCCCGCCCCGGTGTGGCGGCACAGGCGCTCGGGATCGCCCAGGGTGCACTTGATTACGCAGCCGGCTATGCCAGAGAACGTCACCAGTTCGGCAAGGCCATTGCGGAGTTCCAGGGTATCCAATTCATGCTGGCCGACATGGACGCGCAGACAGAGGCGGCTCGTGCCATGGTCTACCATGCCTCGAACCTCATCGACATGAAGGCGCCGGGTGTCACCGCGGCCGCGGCGATCTGCAAGCTCCTGGCTTCCGACGCGGCCATGCGGGTCACCACTGATGCGGTACAGATCCTGGGCGGCTACGGATACGTGAACGAATACCCGGTGGAGCGGATGATGCGCGACGCCAAGATCACTCAGATCTACGAAGGCACGAATCAGATCCAGCGGCTCGTGATCGCCCGGTCTCTGCTCCAGGGGTAGGGGCATCATGTCGCGCCACGGCGTCTACCACGCATCGAGTGTTTCAGTAGGGGGTACATCCCTGGTTAGATGGTGGCGTGGGAACCCATTCCGTGTTGCAGCATCAACTCGATCCACCCTATCCCGAGGGGATGGAAACGGCCCTTTTCGGGATGGGCTGTTTCTGGGGGGCTGAGCGTCTCTACTGGCAGGTCCGCGGAGTTTGGGTGACTGCGGTGGGTTATGCCGGGGGCTTCAAACAGAATCCAACCTATGCCGAGGTTTGCAGCGGCCGTACCGGTCACGCCGAGGTGGTGCGGGTCGTCTTCGATCCCGTCGAGGTCACATACGGGTTGTTGTTGAAGCTTTTCTGGGAGGAGCACGATCCCACCCAGGGCAACGACAGGGGAACCCAGTACCGGAGTCTTATTGGAGTGGATCTTCCAGAAGATTCCTTTCCTATCCTATGCGACGCTGTCATGAATCGCCGGGAGCAGCGCACAGCGCGTACCGCTGAGCGTCAGGAGATGCGGGTACGCATCCGGCAGCAGAACGGCAGGGCTACGGCGGAAGCGCCTGATCACGAGGTGGCCCGGCCGGGTCTTCATTCGCGGGGCGAGCGTCGGGTTGACATTGCTTCACGCGAAGTGACCGTCGTGCCCAGTCGGCGGTCGACCCCAGGGGCGGCGGTACGCAAGCCGGCTACTCCGGATGTGGCCCCGCCCGCGAACGTGCCCAAGGGATGGCCCGTAATCGGTCGCGACGGTATCGGCTGATCTGGCACAGCGCCTCAGCCGAGGCGGTGTAGCCAGCGCTCCGGTTCGCGCAGTTCCTGCGGGGTGGGTAGGTTGTGTGGCCCCTCCCACACGCGGTTGAGCGTGGAGATGCCGGCGCGTTTTGCGATGGCCACAGCAAACTGCTCGCCCGTTTCGTATTGGCGCAACTTCATGCGCATGCCGGTGGCGGCGATGACTATGCGTTCGAGCACGGAAACCTGCTTACGCCGCTCCTGGAAGGCTGTCTCCAAGCGGCCGAAATCCTCAAGGTGCTGCTCGCCGACCTGATGCATCACGAAGTTGCCGTAGCCCTCCAGCAGGCTCATGACCGCTTGGACTCGTGCCCCCAGGCGCATCTGTGTCTGAATCGTTCCCGGCAGGCCACCCACCAGAACGCGAACCGGAGTTGGCTTCGGCTTGGAACCGACCGCCGCATTCGCAGGCTGCATGAGGCCGGCCTGCATCAGCGTGCGGACCAACTCGTTGATGTGATCGCGCAGCCAGGGGTGCGACTCGAACTGCCACGCGTGGGTTAGCTCGTGGAGGATCAGCCAGCGTCGCAGGGCTACGCTCGGGACGTGCTGGGCTCGTTCAAAGAGTTCGACATTGGGTTCTACGAGGAACAGCGATGGTGTCTGTGCCGTGAGTTCGCCGGGCGGGCCCAATTGGAGCACGGGATCGTATTGCCCGAGTACTCGATGGGATAGGAACCCGAACAACTCTCCCAGGTAGCGCGACAGGGCGCGACGCTCCAGCGCGGTTGCCAGAGAATCCGGAACCTGGGCCCGTAGCCGTTCCACTGGATCGATGAGCCGTCTTGCGATGACCAGGTTGGTGTCGATGAATCCCCGCCGGTCGAGCGGCCTAAATGGCGGGAACTGCGTCAGTTCGGAGCCCAGCACTTCGGCCATCAGCGGCGCCATTTCGTGCGCGATGCGGTCGTAGCTTGCGGCACGAGCGGAGTCGTGAAGCGGGTGGCCGTGTTCTCCGCTTCGAGCATGGGCGTAGCGCCGCACCTGCTCCCAGTCGATCATGCGGTGTTCGGTCAAGCCAGGTCGTGGCTTGAGCATGACGCGTGCCGCCACGAGAGCGGCGGCGGTCATGCCGCCGATACGGGCGGCACGGCGGAGCGAACTGGAAGTTCGTTGCATAACCCCAATTCTGAACTCTGATACCCCTTGACGGGTGTCGTGAGCCGTATCAAGATATGGTAGTTCCCTGGCGGACCACCCCCATCATGTGGGATAATCGAAGCAATCAAGGTAGGTCGTGCAGCTCCTCGGGTGGGGTTCCGATTTGGGGACGTCGTTGTAGCCAACGTCGTAGCCAAGATGCAGCACCCGTCCTAGTAAGAGCGAGGAAATGTCGTGGATGCTTCTGTCTCCCCTCCGCCACCGAACGCCCCCCGCAAAGGGGCCGGTTCCTCGACACCTGTCAAGCCCTTGCGGCGTCAGACTGAGGCCATGGGACGGGTTGAGTTGAGCGGTTCTGGATTGGGCTTCGAGCGTCGCTGGACCACCCCGGGCGTCAATCCCTTCGACGAGGTCGAATGGGAGCGGCGCGACGCGGTCATCGGCAACGAGAAGGGTGAGGCTGTATTCGAGCAGAAGGCCGTGGAGATGCCGGTCTTCTGGTCGCAGATGGCGACCAATGTCGTCGTCTCGAAATACTTCCGTGGTCCTTTGGGCACGCCTCAACGTGAGACCTCGCTGCGTCAGGTGATCAGCCGGGTTGTCGATACCATCACCAACTGGGGGCGTGAGGGCGGCTACTTCGCCACCGGTGACGACGCCGGGACCTTTCACGCTGAGCTGACCCACCTCATCCTGCATCAGAAGATGGCGTTCAACAGCCCGGTCTGGTTCAACATCGGTGTGCCAGGTGCCACCCAGCAGGCCTCGGCGTGCTTCATCAACTCCGTCGAGGACAAGATGGAGTCGATTCTCGGTCTGGCCAAGACGGAGGGGATGCTCTTCAAGTTCGGCTCCGGTACTGGCACCAACCTGTCGCCGATTCGCTCCTCGCGGGAGCAACTTGCCGGCGGCGGCATTGCGAGCGGTCCGGTTTCGTTCATGAAGGGGTTCGACGCCTTCGCGGGTGTCATCAAGTCGGGTGGCACGACGCGACGCGCGGCCAAGATGGTCATCCTCAACGTCGATCACCCCGACATCGAAGACTTCATCACTTGCAAGGTGAGCGAGGAGAAGAAGGCCTGGGCGCTGATCGACGCCGGCTACGACGCGTCGTTCAACGGCGAGGCGTATGCGTCGGTGTTCTTCCAGAACTCCAACAACTCGGTGCGCGTAACCGATGAGTTCATGCAGGTGGTGCTGGCGGACGGCGACTGGGATCTTCGCGCCATCGTCGATCCGACCCGGGTTGTCAAGACGGTCAAGGCGCGCGAATTGTTGCGCCTGATGGCGGAGTCGGCCTGGCAGTGCGGCGATCCGGGGATTCAGTACGACACCACCATCAACAGTTGGCACACGTCGCCAAGTGGCGGACGCATCAATGCGAGTAACCCTTGCGCGGAATTTATGTACCTCGACGATTCGGCGTGCAACCTGGCGTCGTTGAATCTGCTGGAGTTCTCGGCTGGAGACGGCACCTTTGACATCGACGGCTATCGCTATGCAATAGACCTCACAGTCACCGCGCAGGAGATTCTGGTCGGCGGTTCCAGCTATCCCACCGAGGCGATCACGCGTAACAGTGAGGATTACCGGCCGCTGGGCTTGGGGTATGCCAATCTCGGGGCGCTGCTCATGTCACTGGGTGTGCCCTACGACTCCGATTCCGGTCGCGAAACCGCGGCCTGCGTCACTGCGATCATGACCGGCGAAGCCTATGTGCAGTCGGCTCGGATGGCGTGCGAAATGGGGCCGTTCAAGGGCTACGCGGCCAACCGCGAATCGATGCAGCGGGTGATTGCCAAACATCGCGATGCCGCTTACGAAATCCCCGGTGAGCATGTCGAGCCGGAGTTGCGAGACGCGGTTCGTGATGTTTGGGCCCAGGCGGTTGAATCCGGTGGCCAGTATGGCTATCGCAATGGTCAGGTCACAGTCCTTGCGCCCACGGGAACCATAGGTTTCATGCTCGACTGTGACACCACCGGTGTCGAGCCGGACATTGCACTTGTGAAGTACAAGAAGCTGGTGGGCGGCGGGATGTTTAAGCTCGTCAACCAAACTGTGCCGCGAGCGTTGCGACGCCTCGGTTATGACGATGCGGCGGTTGCCGACATCGTTGCGTACATTGACAGCAACGACACCATCGAAGGTGCACCGGAACTGCGTGACGAGTTCCTGCCGGTTTTCGACTGCGCATTCATGCCGCAGAACGGTTCCCGTTCGATTGAGTGGCAGGGTCACGTGCGAATGATGGCCGCCGTTCAGCCATTCGTCTCGGGTGCAATTAGTAAGACGGTAAATATGCCCAACGATGCGACTGTCGAGGACATCGAAGCGGCGTACATCGACGGCTGGAAGCTGGGACTCAAGGCGCTGGCGATCTATCGCGACGGCAGCAAGCGCGTTCAGCCGCTGTCGACGTCGACGGGTGGCGCCACACCTGTTCCGGGCGCACAGAGCGCCGTACATACCCTGCGGCGGCGGCTGCCCAACGAGCGTCAATCGCTGACGCACCGTTTCGAGGTTGGGGGCCACGAAGGCTACATCATGATCGGCCTGTACGACGACGGCACTCCGGGTGAGATCTTCTTGCGGATGGCCAAGGAGGGCTCGACCATCAGCGGCCTGATGGACTCGTTTGCGGTCGCGGTGTCGCTGGCATTGCAGCACGGCGTACCGCTGTCAACCCTGGTGGAGAAGTTCTCCCACACCCGGTTCGAGCCTCAGGGCTTCACCCGGAACCCGGAGATCCCAATCGCCAAGTCGATCATGGATTACATCTTCCGGTACCTGGCCTCGCGTTTCCTGCCCCAGGCGGATCGTGATCGGCTCGGCGTCATCCGTCGCGACGACGGCTCGGGCGTCGACGCCGCCGAGGCGGCTATCGAGGCCGCCGTGAGCGGTAAGCCGGTGCCGCCGGCGCAGCTTTCACTTCCGGTGACGGGAGTCGGTGCTGCGCCAACGCTGTTCGTGAACCAGGCGGATGCGCCTGCTTGCACGGAATGCGGCAGCCTCATGGTGCGAAACGGGGCGTGCTACAAGTGCTACAACTGTGGAGCGGCGTCGGGCTGTAGTTGAGGGGGTGGCGTGCTGCGCCAGGCGCAGGTTGACCCCTGGCTGATTGGCGGTTAGCTCCAGCCCCTGCCTCTCGCAGACGGCAATGATGTCGTCGCGGCCGCGGGGGAGGGGTGAGATACCGGGTGTGAGCCCTCCGTGGGGAATCACGCGGGGATGAGGTCCCGGGTACGAGGTGACCCTTGCCTCTGGGGGACGGCGCCCTATTGAGCAGAGCATTCCAGGCATGCAAGATGACGTCTCTGCACGCCCTGATATTGGTACTGTCGCAGAGCGAAATATGACCCCTACTGCCGACCCGACTCAGAAGCGACCACTTGGAGGAGTTCTCTCCGTAGAGGGGCTGGATGCACTGCTCAGGCAGTTGCAAGATCGGGGTTACCTGGTCATCGGGCCGATCGTGCAAGACGGTGCGGTCACGTATGAGCCCATTGCGTCTCACCAAGACCTGCCTCGTGGCACTGGGGATGAGCAGAGGCCTGGGATGTATCGCTTGCGGCGTCGCGACGACGATGCGTTCTTCGGTTATGCCTCCGCTCCCGCATCATGGAAGCGTTACCTGTTCCCTGCCCGCAGCCCGCTGTTTCGCGCTGAACGTAGCGAGGGGAGCATTCAGGTCGACGACACGCCTCCGGTGCAACCACGCTATGCGTTCGTGGGAGTTCGCTCTTGTGAACTGGCGGCAATCGCCATCCAGAATCGCGTTTTCTTGGACTCCAACCATCCCGATTCGACATATGCGGCGAGGTCGAAGGATCTGTTTGTCGTGGCCGTGTCCTGCAGCGATCCGGCAGGGACGTGCTTCTGCCAGTCGATGGGTACCGGTCCCGAGGCGCAGGCAATGTTCGATCTGCGACTGACGGAGCTGGTGGGTGGTTCGGAGCATCGATTTGTGGTGACGCCGGGTAGCCCCGCAGGGGAGCAGGTCTTGGCGGCGGTGCCGCACCGTCCCGCGACGCCTGCCGATGTCACCGCTGCCACTGAGGTCACGCAGAGGGCCAAGGAGCGGATGGGGCGCAGTATGGACGTCACGGATGTGCACGATCTGCTGTTGCGCAACCGCGAGCATCCGCGCTGGAAGGATGTAGGTTCACGCTGTCTTGCCTGTGGGAACTGCACGTTCGCGTGTCCCACGTGTTTCTGCAGCGATTCCGAAGATGCAAATGAGTTGGGCACCGGTGCCGCCGTCCGTACTCGTGCCTGGGCGTCGTGTTTCGGGCTCGATTACTCCAGCATGCACGGCGGCACGATTCGAACAACTATTCCTGGCCGTTACCGCCAGTGGATGACGCATAAGTTGGCGACATGGTTTGACCAGTTCGGTACGTCGGGGTGTGCCGGCTGCGGCCGGTGTATCACGATGTGTCCCGTAGGCATAGACATCACCGAGGAAGTGAAGATGATTCAGGAGAGCGACCGCGTGAAGACCACTGGGGAAATGCAGTGAAGACGATGCGCGAGCTGCTTGTAGAGCACCCGTTCTTCGCTGACCTCGATTCCGAGACTCTGGACCTGCTTGCGGGTTGTGCCAGAAATGAGCGTATCGGGGCTGGGGCGCGGATCCTGCACGAGGGCGATCCGGCCAACTCCTTCTACGCAATTCGCGAGGGGAAAATTGCCCTAGGCAGCTACGTTCCCGGCCGTGGCTTTACAACGGTGTCGACGATTGGCGCCGGTGAGGTTCTCGGCTGGTCATGGCTTTTCCCGCCCTACAAGTGGCATTTCGATGCCGAGGCGCGCGAGGATGTTTCGGCACTGAGCCTTGACGGCGCTTGCCTGCGTGCGAAGTGCGATGCGGATCCCAAGTTGGGATACCACCTAAGCCAGCGCTTTGCCAAGGTGATGGAAGCCCGTCTTGGCATCACATTGGCGCTGCTCGTCGACATTTACCACTCGTAACGGGGGCAACTGTCAAGATGCCTACAGCACCCATGATTCCGCGCGTCCATCGTGTGCGCGAACGAATCCAAGAACAAGGCGACAGCGTCACTTTGGTGATTGAACCGACCGATGGCGAGTGGAAGCCTTTCGAGTCGGGACAATTCAACATGCTCTGGGCCTTTGGGGTCGGAGAGGTTCCGATCTCCATCAGCGGAGATCCGTCTGAACCGGGTCGCGTGTATCACACGATCCACGACGTGGGCGCGGCCACGCACGCGTTGTGCTCGCTTACCCCCGGGGAAGAACTAGGCGTGCGCGGACCCTTCGGACGACCCTGGGACGTGAATGCCGCCAAGGGACGCGACGTCGTCCTGCTGGCCGGTGGAATCGGATTGGCTCCGCTGCGGCCGGTGGTGTACGAGATGCTCGCCAGACGTGCCGAATTCGGTCATATTGCGCTCTTGGTCGGGGCTCGCACACCGGGGGATCTGCTGTTCCCCGACGAACTCAAGGCGTGGCGCGAGCGCGGCGATATCCAGGTCGAGACGACGGTTGACCGCTATGAGCTGGGCTGGAGCGGTCACGTCGGCGTGGTGACGACGCTCATGCCTTTGGTTGCGGGCGACATGGCCCAAACCATGGGGTTTGTCTGTGGCCCTGAAATCATGATGCGTTTTGGGGCGCGTTCCCTCATGGATCGTGGCGTGTCGGAGGACGACATCCAGGTCTCGCTGGAACGCAACATGCAGTGTGCTGTCGAGCAATGCGGGCATTGCCAGTTTGGCGAGTTCTTTGTGTGTTCTGACGGTCCGGTTTTCCGCTGGGGACGTGTTGCCCCAATGGTGGGGGTGCGTGAACTATGAGCGAAGCAACTAAGCCCAAACTTGCGGTATGGAAGTTCTCCTCCTGCGACGGTTGCCAACTCTCCTTGCTGGATTGCGAAGACGAGCTGTTGCAAGTTGTCGGTGCGGTTGAGGTTTCCTACTTCCTCGAAGCGTCGAGCGCGATAGCCGAAGGTCCCTACGACGTGTCGCTCGTCGAAGGCTCGATCACAACCGAGCACGATATCGAGCGGATCAAAGAAGTTCGCCGTTTGTCGGGCATTCTGGTGAGCATTGGAGCATGTGCCACCGCGGGTGGAATCCAGGCGTTGCGCAACTTTGCCGACGTGCGTGAGTACACCTCGACCGTGTACGCGCATCCCGAATTCATCAGTACGCTGAAGACGTCGACCGGAATCGCCGACCACGTAAAGGTGGATCTCGAACTTCGCGGCTGTCCTATCGACCGTCACCAGTTGCTTGAAGTTGTGACCGCGTTGCTGTCCGGTCGCAAACCACGCGTACCCACGCATGCCGTTTGCGTCGAATGCAAGAAGCGCGGCAATGTTTGCGTGCTCACCGAGCACGGAACCCCGTGCCTCGGACCGGTGACGCAGACCGGATGCGGGGCCCTGTGCCCCTCGTTCAACCGTGGTTGCTACGGCTGCTTCGGCCCTGCCGAGAACACCAACATCGACTCGTTGACATCGGCGCTGCGTGCCACCGGCATGCAGGACCGCGATCTGGTACGCGTATTCAGGACTTTCAACGCTTGGTCGCCTGCATTCAGGGCTGCCGGCGAGAAGGTTGCGGCGGGAGGAGTGACGCAATGACCCATCGTATGGGCGGTACGCGTACGCTGGAGGTTGGCGCGCTGGCGCGAGTCGAAGGCGAAGGCGCGATGCATGTGAAGATCGAGGACGGCGTGGTCCGGGATGTGCAACTCGCCATCTACGAGCCGCCGCGGTTCTTCGAAGCGTTTCTCGTGGGGCGCAGCTACACCGAGCCACCCGACATCACCGCACGCATCTGCGGGATTTGCCCGATCGCGTATCAGGCGAGTTCCTGCAACGCGATAGAAAGCGTCTGCGGCGCCGAGATTCCAGATTCGATTCGCGCCTTGCGCCGGCTGCTGTATTGCGGTGAGTGGATCGAGAGCCACGTGCTCCACATCTACATGCTTCATGCGCCGGACTTCCTCGGTTTCCCGAGTGCAATCCACCTGGCCGCCAAGTTTCCTGAAGTCGTCGAGCGTGCGTTGCGCATGAAGAAACTCGGCAATGACATCGTCGAAGTGGTTGGCGGGCGTGCGATTCACCCGATCAATGTCCGTCTGGGCGGGTTCTACCGCACACCGTCCAAAGCGGAACTCAACGCGTTCACCGAGCGCCTGCTGCGGGCTCGTGACGAGGCGTTGGAGACAGTCCGGCTCGTTTCCACATTCGAGTTCCCCGACTTCGACGGAGACTGGGAATTGGTGTCACTTGCGAGCGATGGCGAGTATCCCATCCCGGAAGGCCGCCGGCTGATCTCGGACCGAGGTCTCGACATCAGCATCGAGGATTATGGGAAGCACTTTGCGGAGACGCACGTTGCCCACGCCAATGCGTTGCATTCGCACATGCTGGAGCGTGGTCAATACGCTGTTGGGCCGCTGGCTCGTTACAGCCTGAATGCGGACAAGCTCTCGCCGATCGCGAAGCAGATAGCCGCGGAAGTCGGGCTCGGTACAGAGTGCCGAAATCCCTTCCGTAGCATCATTGTTCGTGCCGTCGAACTCGTATACGCATACGATGAAGCCATCCGCATCATCGACTCTTACGAGCAGCCGGAGCGTCCATTCGTCGATGTTCAGCCGCGTGCCGGAGTTGGTCATGGATGCTCTGAGGCTCCGCGGGGACTCCTGTACCACAAGTACGAGATCGATGGTCGCGGTGACATCTTGAGCGCCCAGATCGTGCCGCCAACGGCGCAGAACCAACCTGCCATCGAAAGCGACCTCGAGGCTTTCGTTCAAGACAGATTGCACCTCGACGACCACGAGTTGACGCATCAGTGCGAGCAGGTGATTCGGAATTACGATCCGTGCATCTCCTGCGCGACGCATTTCCTCGATCTTCACGTGGAACGAAGCTGAACCGCGAACTACCTCTAATCATTGGCGTCGGCAATCCATACCGGCGCGACGATGGCGTGGGGCTGGTCGTAATCGACCAGCTCCGCGGCCGTGCGGATATCGAGGCGGATATCGTTGAGGATACGGGCGAATCGGCTTCGCTGATCGAACGCTGGACCAGTCGCCGGCTGACTGTGCTTGTCGATGCCGTGCTGACGGGCGCTGCCGCCGGGACGGTACATCGGGTTGAGTGCGATGCAGGCGAATGGGTGCGTCTACCGGATGCGCCGGTGGGGAGCAGTCATGCACTGGGTGTTGCGGAAGCTGTCGAGTTGGGGAAGGTGCTCGGTCGTTTGCCGGAGCGCCTGATCGTACTGGGTATCGAAGCAGGTGATATCACGCAGGGCGTTGGATTGTCCGAGCCGGTTGAAACTGCTGTTAGTACCGTTGTTGACAGTATCGTTGCCGAAATCGCATCGGCGAACGTGGCCCGAGCTATCATCAACCGCTGACATTTCTCGAATACGTCGAGAGTTAAACACCACAAGGAGAACGTCGTATGCCCGAACATCAACACTCGCATAGCATGCCTGTCGGCAAGGCTGAGGCAGCCATAGCTGAGGCTCCGCAAATTGCCGATCCGGCACCGCTGGGACTTGCCGGATTCGGACTCACGACGTTGGTGTTGAGCGTGATCAACGCCGGCTGGATATCCTCCACCGTGAAGCCGGGTGTGCTGGCGATGGCGCTCACATTCGGTGGGTTGGCACAACTGCTTGCCGGCATGTGGGAATTCCGCCGCGGTAACACATTTGCGGCGACTGCGTTCTCCTCCTTCGGCGCCTTCTGGCTCAGCTTCTACCTGCTTGTTGCAATCTTCATCCCACAGATGAAGGGAGCCACCGCGAGCGACATCAGTGGCTTCGTAGGCCTGTACCTGTTCGCGTGGGGCATCTTCACCGCCTACATGTTCATCGCCTCGGCAAAGTCGTCGCGGGTTGTTCAGGTTGTCTTTGCGCTCTTGACCTTGACCTTCTTCATTCTTGCCGTGGGTGAGTGGGCAACCAACGAGAACATCGGACACATTGGCGGTTACGCAGGTTTGCTCACCGCTGTTGCAGCGCTCTATGGTTCGTTTGCCGGTGTGGTGAACGCGAACTTCAAGAGCCATGTAATGCCGACCGGGGGCTGATCGTCTATAGGTGTGCCGGGTCAGGCGCTCGCCCCCAGGTGGCACACTTTTAGTGTTGTGTGCACTCTCTTGTGGGCGTGGCGTCTAGTCCCCGGCGCACCGGTTATCCTCGCCGGTAACCGGGATGAGTTGCGTACGCGGCCGGCCGATCCGCCGCAGCGGCTCAGCAGCAGTCCGCTGATCTTTGGTGGGCGTGACCGTCTGGCGGGGGGTACCTGGCTGGCGGTCGATCCAGTTCACGGACGTGTGGTGGCCGTCACCAACCGTCGTCACGAGGGGGGGATGCACCGCGATCCCGCGTTGCGTTCTCGCGGTGAGCTACCGCTACAACTCCTCGCCCAACTCGATGACGCTGCCGTTCGCTGCCACCTCGAGGCGCTGGATCCGCAGCAGTACAACCCTGTCAACATCCTCTACCTGTCCCGAGGCGCGGCCTTCTGGACGGCGTTGGATCCCCAATACGGGCGTCGTTTCGAAGTGATGGGGGAGGGCATTCACGTTCTGACGCTCTTTAACCCCGACGCTGTCAGAAGCCCCAAAGACCAGCGCCTGACGGCGATGGTGGCGGCAGTTGTCGCCAAACCGCTTACGGCTACATCCGTACTCGGCCACTTCGAAGCGGTGCTACGCGACCATGGCCGTTCGGCGCTCGACCCCGAGGATGCCGTCTGCGTGCATACGGAGATGTACGGGACGGTGTCGAGTTCCAGCGTTGTCGTGGAGGCCGATGGGAACGTCACGTACCGTCATGCCGAGGGCCAAGCGTGTTCCACACCATACCTACACGTCGCGATCGGGTTCCCCTCAGACGGAGAGGTCGCGACGCACTGACAGCGGCTGAGGGCCGGCCATCCGCCGTTTCTGAATGGCATCAAATTCATGCAGCAGGTCGATGCGTTGCTCCATGAGGTTCCGTCGCTGATCCGTTAGCTGGGTCAATCCGAGGTCGGCGGCTCGCAGGGTGCCGATGTCTTGCTCGATGGCCGCCCGTTCGTCCTGAACGTGGTGGATGACGTTCTTGGGGTCACGGTAGAAGCCGAACTCGATGCCTTGCTTTCGAGAGGCATGTTCGCCGAGCGCGACAATGCCTTCGCCGGGCCGGTGTGGCACTTTCGCCGCTGCTTCGGCAAAGCGCTGGCGCATGGTGGGGGTGATGACGTTCATGCGTCTGGCGCGCGTGACCACTGGCAACGACCGCAGGAACTGCCTCCCGCGGTCGAGGCGGGCGTCCAGAGACAGTGTCGGCCTACGAGCCATGGCTCCGACACTAGGCAGGCCAGACGGACAAAGCACGGACAATGCCGAGCTGTCGATAATCGTTGCAATGTCCGACGCTGCGCTTGTCCTGATCTGTGGCGATGAGCCCTATCTGGTTGACGCCAGCGCGAAGGAATGGCGAACCCGTGCCGCGTCGGCGCAACTCGAAGTTGAGATCTTCGACGCACCGACCAAACTCGAGGGACTGGCCCGGGCTCTGGCCGAGGTTCCCATGTTCGACCCTGAGCGCGTTGTCGTCCTCCGCGATCCGCCGCAACTTGGCGTGGGCGCACGGCGCGGTGCCGACTCTGCCGAGACATTGCTGGCGGCGCTGGCGAACCGGGCGCCCACCACCGCTGTCTGCATCGTCAACCATGCTCCTTTGGCGGCGACACATCCAATTCGTGAGGCCGTCGCCAAACTCGGAGGCGAGGTCATCGAACACCGTCGTTTGCGGGGGCGCGAGCTGCGGATGTGGCTCGAAACCGAAGCCCGCAATCGCGATCTGCGGCTTGCCGCGGCCGGCATCGAGCACCTGCTGGCCACTGTGGACCCCGACCTGGGCATGCTTGCCGGTGAACTCGACAAGCTGGCGGCATTTGCCGCGGGCAGTCCGATCGCGCACTCCGATCTAGTGCGGCTTGTGGCAGGCGACGTCCATGTGGAGATATGGAACGTCATCGAGTGGCTGCTCGGTCCCTCACCTGGGCGTGGCGTTGCCGCGGTCGATGCGCTGCTTGCCGAGGGTCGGCCGGCGGCCTACTTGATTGCCAGCTTTGCCGGCCAGGTGCGGGATCTCGTTGCGGTGCGGGCGCTGCTCAGCGAGAAGCGCGCTACATCTGCGGCGGTTGCCTCAGCCCTTCGATTGCCCTCCTGGCGGGCCGACAGGCTCGTACGCCAGGCCCGGCGGCTGCCGGGGCGTGTCAGCGTGGGCTGGTTACGCGAGTTGCAGCAGATCGATACCGCTACGAAAGCCGGCGAGGTCGACGACGCCGAAGCGTTGCGCATCTTCGCCCGGCGTGCGGCGGCGACGCTCGCCGGATAACCCCGGCCGTCAGGACTTCTTGGTCGTACTCGTGTGTGCGGTGGCTGCCTTGGCGCCCGGCTTCGGCGCGGCCGTTGCTTTGACGCCCGGCTTCCGCGCAGCAGTTGCCTTCGCCTTGGTCGCCGGCTTCTTGGCGGCTGCCGTCTTGGCCTTGCCGGCAGTGCCCTTGCGGCCGCCGGCTGCGATGGCACGGGCCGCGCTCTGATCGGTGGCCTCGGTGTGATGCATGATCTTGGTGGCCATTGACATCAGGCGCGACTTGCGGCGGTCGGCGTTGTTGCGATGCAGGATCCCCTTCTCCGCGGCGCGATCGAGCGCTTTGATGGCCCCCTTGAGGGTGGCCGCCATATCGAGCTCTTCGCCCTGGCCGAGAACCGCTTGCCTGGCTTTGGAGACATAGGTTCGAACCGAGGAGCGAACCGTACGATTGCGGATGCGCTTGCGTTCGCTAGCGCGGATGCTCTTGCGGGCGGAACGAGAGTTGGCCACAGGTCTCCTGAACTTCGAGAAGGGGGCGTCGCCCCAGGCTTAAGTGACACCCTATGGTGCCGTCACGCCCACAGGGGCATAGATTCGGGAGTATACAAGGCAAGCGATGCTCATCGTCCGTGCCCATGCCAAACTCAACCTCGGTCTCGCTGTCACGGCGCGCCGCGATGACGGCTGGCACGACATCGACAGCGTCATCGTCCCGCTCGACTGGCACGATCTCGTGGGGGTCGAACTGCATCCCGCCGGGGCGGGCTCTCTCATTGCACGCCTCCGGGTCACGGGCCCTGGCGCCGCCCTGGTACCGCCGGGCCCCGGCAACCTGGCACAGCGGGCCGCGGAAGCAGTCTTACGCCTGGTTGACGCCAGTGTCGACGTGTGGCTCGACAAGCACCTGCCGGTGGCTGCGGGGCTGGGCGGGGGCTCGGCCGATGCCGCGGCAGTGTTGCGAGCGGTTGCCACGCTTGCGATAGAGCGGGGCCTGCCGGTTGACGCTCTGGCGCTGGACCGCATCGCCGCCGAACTGGGCAGTGACGTCCCTGCCGTCATGGCATCGCGGCCGGTACGGGTTCGCGGTCGCGGGGACCAACTCTTGAGGTTTGGCGCTGTCCCACTTTTTGTTGCGGTTGCCGTGGCGGGCTCCAGTGCGACGCCGGCCACCTATGCCGAGTTGCGCCCCGATGAGATGGGTGAGACGGCGCGCATTGCGGATCTGGCGGCGGCTGTGACCAAGGGCCGGCCGGCCGACGCTCTTTGCGGCAGTGCGCTCGAGGCTGCTGCCTGCCGCGTGAACCCCGAGCTTGCGGCCTCGCTTCAGTGCTTGCGCGCAGCAACTGCACCCGTGATCTGGCACCTGACTGGCAGCGGTGGCGCGGCCTTCTCGATCACCTCCGACCCTGCCGGTGCGGCAGTGCTGGCACAACGCGCAATGGAGCTGGGCCTGCAGGCGCGCGCCTGCCATTCCGATGTTCGTTCACTGGCGGTTCGGACTTGACCCAGGCTCAGCTATCCTCACCGCATGGTTGTGGCTGACGGGTTACTGATTTGAGTGGGCTGAATCCCCCCGCAGACCAGGACATCGTCGTGATCGGTGCCACGGGCGATCTGGCGGCCCGCAAGCTAATCCCTGCCCTGTACAACCTGAGCGTTGACGGGCTCCTGCCTCGCGGCGGGGACATCGTGGGAGTGGCACCCTCGCCCTGGGCCGACGACGTTTTTCGCGACCACGCCAAGGCCGGTGTCACGCAGTTCTCGAGAACCGGCATATCCGAACCGGCATTTCGCGATTTTGCCAAGCGACTGCGCTACGTTTCAGCCGGTGCCAATGGCGACCTCGGGCCGCTGCGGTCGGCGCTGACGCGGGACCACCGGCTGGTCTATCTCGCGGTGCGGCCCTCGTCGCTCTACCCCTTGATCAAGGGGCTGGCCACCGCCGGTCTGGCGGAGGGAACCTCGATCGTTGCGGAGAAGCCGTTCGGCCACAATCTGGTGTCGGCTCGGGCACTCAACGTGGCTCTCCACAAGGTGGTTCCCGAGGAGCGGATATTTCGCATAGACCACTACCTGGGCAAGGAGACCGTCCAGAACCTACTCGTCTTTCGCTTTGGCAACTCTCTATTTGAAAGGGTGTGGAACCGGGACGCCATCGCCCAAGTCGAGATCACCGTGGCGGAATCACTGGGTGTCGAGCATCGCGGGGCTTTCTACGAGGAGACCGGCGCTATCCGCGACATCGTCCAGAACCACCTTATGCAGTTGCTCATGGTGGCGACCATGGAGCCGCCGACATCGTTTGACGCCGAGGCCATCCGCAACGAGAAGATCCAGGTGCTGCGGGCGCTGAACCCCGTCAACCCCAAGGATGTCGTGCGGGGCCAGTATTCCGGCGGCACGGTGGATGGGATGCAAGTTACCGGTTACCGCCACGAGACAGGCGTGGCCCGCGACTCGGATACCGAGACCTATGCCGCGATGCGTTTGAACATCGATTCCTGGCGCTGGTCGGGTGTGCCGTTTCTGATCCGAACCGGCAAGCGGCTCAAGGCTCGCGACACGCGCATCGTCATCGTTTTTCGCGATGCTCCGCTGCAACTCTTCCGCCAGTATGGGGTGCAGCACGTCGACAACAATCAACTGGTAGTTCACATCCAGCCCGACGAGGGCATTGCGCTGAGCTTTGTCGCCAAGCGACCGGGACCGGATGTCATGACCCAGACGGTGGGCATGAATTTCAGCTACGGGACGTCGTTCAAATCATCGCCGCCGGAAGCCTACGAGCGTCTGCTGCACGATGCGCTCAATGCCGACCACACGCTCTTTATTCGCGAAGACGAGGTCGAGCGTGGCTGGGAAGTACTCCAGCCGGTGCTGGACAATCCTCCGCATGTGGCCATGTACAAGTCGGGAAGCTGGGGCCCGGAAGGGGCCGGCCGCATCGCCAAGCCGAGGCATTGGCATGACCCGGTGGACTTGCACCTGACGGGGGGGGGTGGGGCTTGAAACGGCGACTTGTCGGCGTGGACATTGGCGGCACCAACATCCGTGCCGCCGTGGCGACCGGGGTGACCAGCTTTGTCGATCATGTGTCCCTCCGTACGCCTGCTGCCGATGGACCCGATGCGGTACTCGATGCCGTTTCAGACGCGGTCTGGGCCGCCTGCCCGGGCGGGACGCCCGATGGTGTGGCGGTAGGAATTCCCGGTCCGCTCGACCCTGACACGGGAGTTGTGTTCGCGGCACCTCAACTCAAGGGATGGACCGACGTTGACGCCGCAACTCGCCTGGCCAAACTCGTGGGTTGCCACGTTGTGGTGCACAACGACGCCAGCCTTGCCGGCTACGCCGAATGGGTTGCCGGGGCCGGCAAGGGCGCTCGCCACATGATCTTCATCACGGCCAGTACCGGCATTGGTGGGGGACTGGTGGTCAATGGCGAACTCATCAGCGGTCGTGCGGGCACTGCCGGTGAGATCGGGCACATGCCGCTCGGCACCGACTACCCGGCGTGCGCGCAGGGCCACGCGGGGTGTTTGGAAGGGACGGCGTCAGGTGCGGCGATCGCTCGCCGCGCCAAGGAAGCCATTGCCCGGGGAGAAAAGACGGTGCTCGCGGCCCTCGATCTCGCCCTGGTCGATGCCGCAGCCGTGATGCGGGCCGCGCAGGCCGGCGACTCCGTGTCTTGCCGCCTCTGGCATGACGCCGGGCGTGCACTGGGTCGCGCCGTCGGTGGCCTCATCAACCTTCTGAGCCCCGAGATTGTGGTCATCGGCGGGGGATTGATAAATGCGGGGGAACTGCTCTTCGATCCGCTTCGGGCGGGGGTTGGCGAAATCGCCTTCGAGGTTCCCACCAAACAATGCCGCATCGTGCAAGCCGGTTTGGGTACCGATGCCGGCCTGGTCGGCGCCGTCGCCTGGGCAGTGCACAGTTTTGGTGAGGGTTGATAGCCGTACTGCGAACGTCGCGATTGGGCGCCAAATGTCCGCCTTCTCCTGCTGTAATGACACAGAGTCAGGGCATAAATACAAGGAGATGAGAGCGCATAACCCATGTCCAGTGACACGGTTTCCTCCCCCTCCATTCGCCACCTGGCGAGCCCCTCTGTGTCAATAATCCTTGAGACACCTCCTCTCCTTTTATTAGCGAGCATGAGGGCGTACCAAGGAGCACACGATGACAACGGAGATCTACCCGGCGCGTCCGACTTTGGAGACCAGCACAGCGCCTGACCCAGAGGTCATGGAGCGCCCCCAGCGGCGGCGTTTCACGGCGGAGTACAAGATGTCAATCGTTCGACATGCGGATGCCTGCACGCGTAAGGGGGAGGTTGGTGCACTACTGCGCCGGGAGGGCCTGTACGCCTCGGCGCTCACCGAGTGGCGACAGTAGCGCGACAGTGGCGGACTGGATGCCGATCGGAAGCGCGGACGCAAACCCACGCCTGCAGCGGTTGTCGAGAACGCCGCTCTGAAGCGCCAAGTGGCGAAGCTCACCAAGGAACTGGCTGCGACCAGGATGGTGGTGGGGATCGCCCTCGAGAGTGCAGAGCCGAGGACCACGCCGTGATAGATGCATCTGTTGTGCAGTTGGCGCCCACAGTGGGGACTGCGGCTGCATGTCGAGCGTTGCACACCAGCCGCGCCGGCGTGTACCGGCGGAGA
>JACWAJ010000055.1 GCA_014874355.1 bacterium
CGGCTTCTCCGGTTCTCCCACGAGTACTGCAAGTACGCGTGGTGCGATCCTCGTGCGCCTCCTTGACCTCGGCGGCCGGTGCGGCACATCAGCGTCGCGTTACTGAGACAGGCTGCTAGCTGAGATCCTGCTCAGATCGCCCAGCTTTGACAAGCGCGGCAATGAAAAACCCCTCATAGTCACGTGTGGGGCATACCCGAATCGCCCCCGAAAGCCGCCGATCCAGCCTCTCCCTGCGCCATGCGACCAGGCCTCGGGAAATGGTAGGCACTGCAACCATGGCATTTGCAACATCGAGATCAAGATGGCGGCTGAGTATCCGGGTCACCGGTATCTCATTCTCTTCAGGGGACAGCGAGCAGGTCGAGTACACCATTGTGCCCCCCGGTTTCAACAGCTTGTAGGCCGCTGACAACATCTTCGTCTGGGCAAACGAGTATTCGCGCAAACGATCTTCAGACCAGTGCTTGAGGGCATCACTGCGCCGCAGGTCGACGCGTCCCTCGCCGGTGCATTGCACATCGAGCAAAATGCGGTCGAAGAATTCGTGGTCGAGGTATTTGTCGAGGTATTGCGCCTGATGTGTGGTGACATGAGCGTATTTCACGTTGTACAAAGCGGCGAGTTCGCTGAGTTTCTCGGCGCGGGGCTTGATCGCGTCGTTGAGCCAGAGTTCACCATCGTTTTGCATGCGCGCGGCGACGTGGAATGCCTTGCCCCCGGGAGCCGCTGCCACGTCAAGGATCCGATCGCCAGGTCGCGGGTCCAAAACGACAACGGGAAGTAGGCTGGATGCGTTCTGGAGGAACACAATCCCTCGATTGGCCAGCTCAATCGCGGCTGCAACCTGCTCTCCTTCGGGACAAAAGAACGCATTCTCGCACCAGTCCACCGGTGCCATCGTGCCGCCGCGGGTCTGGATGTACGCAAGCGCGTCACCAGAGCCCATTTCCTCATTGAGAGTGTTGAAACGCACTGTCGTAGGTCGGGCCCCGCGGAAAACGTCATGGACTTCATCTGGCGAAACACCTAGCACCTCGGCCATGCGCTTGGCGAAGACAGCGATACCTCGACCGCCCCGATCCATGCTCGTCATCACCGGTTACTCGTGTTCCAGTTCATGGCGCAGCTGCTCAACCGCAGCACGCTGCAAGCGCGAGACGTGCATCTGCGAGATATTGAGCCGTTTGGCGACCTCTGCCTGAGATAGCTCCTCGACGAATCGCAACGCCAGGACGTGACGCTCGCGCGGAGTAAGGTGAGCCATGAGGCGCTTGAGCAGTTCGCGGGCTTCGACTCGGGCCAGATTGTCATCGACAGATCCAATCGTGTCACCGACCGAAGATCGGTCGTCACCCTCGGTGATCGGGTGCTCCAGAGACACCGACCGCTGCGCCGGGGCCACCTCGAGCGCTGCAAGCACATCGTCAGGATCGAGGCCGACCCGAGTGGCGATGTCGGCAATGGACGGCACACGCCCCAGTTCGGTTGTGAGCTGGTCACGCGCCATTACGACCTTGATGTAGTTCTCCTGGAGGCGCCGGGGAACCCGCACCGCCCAGGACTTGTCGCGGAAATAGCGCCGGATCTCGCCCATGATGGTCGGCATTGCAAAGGTGCTGAACTCGTTGTCGAGACCGGGGTCGAAACGTTGGATGGCCTGAATGAGGCCGACAAAGCCCACCTGTTCCAGATCCTCGAGAGGTTCGCCCCGGTTGGCGAAGCGCCGCGCCACGTAGCGCACCAAATCGGCGTTCAGTTCGACAAGGCGGTCACGAACGCCAGAATCGTGACCGGCATGGTACTCGCGGAGCAATCGTCGAACTTCGGCTCGGTGGGGTGTCTGCGCCGGCTTGCCAAGAGAACGCCCTCGGGGTCCCGTCACGCCGCGACTCGGCGCCGCCGTCACGAGACGCGGAACTTGGTCAGCCGGACGCGCAAGGCTCCCGTCCGGTCATCGACTCGATAGCCGAAGTCATCGACAAACAGTCCCATGAGCTGAAGCGCCAGATCGCCGGCAAGAGCCTCCTCTTCGCCCGGCACTCGGGATGAGCTGGCAACCTCGACTACGCGTTGCGAAGCGGCTTCGAGCAGGTCCCGCCGGCGGGCCGCCTCGACCTCAGCATGACTGCACACTGAACGTACGTTGATATCCAGACGACGGCCCTCGATGACAAAGTCGAGACGGAGTTGCCCGGTGCCACTGCCGACAGTGCGGCACAGGCAGGTGATGGCATGTTCGCAAGCCTGGGAAACGGCAATCACCACATCGTCGATGGATTCGATATCCAGACCTGCTACCGACGCAAAACCTGCCGCGGCCCGCTTGGCCACAACGATATAGCGGGGATCCGCGGGGATCCGCAACTCAGAATGCACAGGTAACACCTCAACTCCGTGATACCCCATAGCAACCACCTCAAACGTCGTCGTTGCCGGTATCGACGGCCTGCTCCGCCGCAACCCCCTCGGCGGTGGCAGCAACGATGTCCTCCACCCACTCTTCCTCAGCCCGCTGACGAGACTGGCGCACCCGCCAGTAGACGACCGCGCCGGTGATCGTGGCGGCCGCCAGCAGACCGCGCTTCCCAAATGGCACTCGCATATCTGTCTCCCGTGGCTTCTCTTCGTGTCACCCGCAAAACGGGCGATCTCATCAGCACCCTGTTCTCCGATTATCGCCTCGTGGCCACAGTGCCGGCGATTATCACCGTCGCGGGGCCAGCACCCAAGTGCCCACCAACTCTGCCATCACAATGGCGGCGATATCTGGAAAGGGGTGCAACACTCCCAGTGATGGCCCCTGAAGGTGGCCGGTGAGCGCCAGCAGTTCACCGGCCACCAGGCCGAGTGCCGCCAAACCCAGCGTCAGCAGGTAGGGCCCACGACCCGGCTTGGCGACCCGGGTCACCTGAGCGGCAATGAGTATGAGTGCGATGGCGAGTACCACACCGGGACTGACTAGGTGCATGGGACAAGATTGTGATGCCCACGGTCTAAACTACCGCGATCAACACTAAGAGCCTATCCGTAAAACCCCAACCCGGCATCTCATCCGTCCATTTCCGCCGATCTCGGCGTCAGTCCTTGCGCTCGACGGCCTGGACGGCGATTGAGCTCGTGCCGGGGTTTTACGGATAGGCTCTAAATGGAGGCAACTCTTTTGCGCCCGATGACCCTGCTTGTGACGTTGACATTGGGAATAGTCGTCGGCTGTGGGTCGACAGCTCAAACCTCGCAGAGCGCGGCCCCCTCCCCTACCCGTGCCGGCAAGGTTCAACTCGCTGGTGCCTTAACCGTCAACGGCTCTTTCAAAGAGTCGTTTGGCAAGGGCAATTGCACTACCTACGCCAAGAAGGGCGAGGCAGCGTCCAGCGGAACTGTGTTCGTGCTGCCTCTGGCCAAGTCCACCAAGGTGGGCTCTCATACCATTTCCCTGCCGGCGCTACAGGCATACCACGGCCCCAAGGCATACCCCGGCAACGGCGGTTTCACGGGCTACGCGTTCTACGGAACCTCGCCGATCACCGTGGACGGCGTCGGTGCTGGTGCAGGAGATGAGACCACCGTGTACCTGGTCACCGTCAATTCAGACGGTTCGGGGAGCTACGCCTTCAGCGGTGTCCCCTACGGCGCTGCCACACTGGCGGGCACCATCACCTGGACGTGTAAGGACAGCTGAGCCGGTTCCGCTGTCGAAGGTCACGAAAGAAGTCGCTGAGTAACGCGGCACACTCGCCGGCAAGAACTCCATCGACAACCTCGACGCTGTGATTGTTGGCCGTGTTCTGGAGTACGTCATAGACGCTGGTGTCGGCGCCCTTCTTGGGGTCACTGGCGCCATACACGCATCGGTCTATCCGCGCTTGGACCATGGCCCCTGCACACATTGGACAGGGCTCCAGAGTGACGACGATGGTCACGCCCGAAAGCCGCCAGTTGCCCACGAGCCGGGCCACACGACGCAGCACCACCATCTCGGCGTGCTGTGTCGCATCGCCACCCCGCTCCATGCGATTGGAGGCGCTGGCAACCACCTCGCCGTCCAGCAGAGCCACCGCACCCACCGGCACTTCACCGCATCGCCCAGCGGAACGAGCAGAGCGCAAGGCCCGGTGCATGACCCTCTGCCACTCGCCGGCCACATCTGGACGGTGCGTCAAGTGCGTTCCAATTTGGGTGAAGTCCTCACGACCACCCGCAGGGTGTCGTCGACTAAGCGAACTCGCTCGAAAGTGATGCAGTTGACGGGACAGTGGTCCTCGCAGATCCGGCAGTTGGTACAGCGGTCGTAGTTGATGAAGATCTGCCCGGTGACCCCACCGTGGTCCGGGTCGCCAACTTCAGTGCCACATACAAGCGTATCTCCACCCGAAGAGCGCTCGCGATCCTCGCCCAAGACCACCACGTCGATTGCCTTCTCCGGACAGACGTCGTCGCAGACCCCGCAGAGGATGCAGACCCGATCGTCGTAGTGGTGCACGGAGTCGCATTGGAAACAGCGGATGGATTGCACGATGGCCTCACGACTGCTCCAGGGCAACTCGCATTCCGACATCAGGTTGTAACGCTTGGCTGCCGGAAGAATCGCCGGCTCGGTGCGGGTGAAGGACTCGGACTGCCGGTGGTCGTCGGTGCGCTCCACCACCGTCTGGTAGAGGCGGTTGCCGGCCGCCTCCATATCTTCTTCGCCAAGGAACTCGCGAATCGAGCGGGCGGCACGCTGGCCCCAGGCCATGGCATCGACTATGAACGACGCACCCTCGACGCAGTCGCCTCCCGCAAAGAGTTTGTCGACTCTGGTGTGACCGCCAAGGTCCGCGGCAGCAAGACCGGTTGGAGTCAGCGGTACGGGGTCACCCGGAGGCACCATGATCTGGCCTGAGGCGAAGATCACGTAGTCGGCGCCAACCGTCCAGCGCTCGGCCCCCTCCATCTCCTTGACCGATGAGAAGATCAACTTGCCCGTGACTTCGTCGAAGTCGAGAGCCTGGAGCGGAGCAAAGGCGACCGCCTCGACGTTACCCGTCAAGCCGGTACGGATCTCTTTGACAATGACACCGCATTTGATGTTGAGCCCGATCTCCTTGGCTTCGTGGATCTCGTCGCCAAACGCGGGAAGGCGATCCTCAGGTTCGATCGCGACCACCCACACCTCGCCGGCGCCCAGTTTGATTGCAGCCTGGCCGGCATCGGCGGCAATGGCACCCCCACCCACGACCACCACGCGGCCACCGCTGGGGAAATGTGGCGGCATCCGGTCGTAGGCGACCTCACGCAGGAATCGCAGGGCATCGGTAACTTGCGGTGCGTTGCTACCTGGGACCGGCAGAATGCGGCCCTGCCTCATCCCGACCGCGACATAGACGGCGTCGTATTCGGCAAGCAGGTCGGCAAGGTGAATCTCACCCGGCTCGTCACCGACATGGCTGTTGCAGTGTACTTCGATGCCGGTGGCCAGGATCATCTGCAGCTCCCACTCGAGCTGCTTGCGGTCGAAACGAAATGGTGGGATCGAGGTGCTGAGCAACCCTCCCACCCTGGCCTCACGATCGAAGATGGCAACGTCGTAGCCCTGGACGCGAAGGTCGAGGGCCGCGGTCAGGCCCGACGGACCGGCTCCGACAATCGCCACCTTCTTACCCTTGGGGGCACCGATCTTGTAATCGATCCAGAAACCCTGCTGGAAGGCGGCATCGGCACTGAAGCGCTTGAGGGATCGAATCGTCACCGGCTCCTCGCCCGGATCCCAACCACGCTTGCACTCGGTCTCGCAAGGATGGTTGCAGAGCCGGCCCAGGATGCTCGCGAATGGATTGGTCTCGTGTATGACCCGCCAGGAATCGATGTAGCGTCCTTGGGATACGTAGTCGACATAGGTGGCAATGTCCTGTCCGATCGGACAGCTAAGCTGACATGGGGTGAGCGGGACGTTGAAGCCCAGATCACGATGCCCCATGAGCACTTTCATCGGGGCCTTGTAGGTAACGTTGGTGCCAATGATGCCCAAAACCTGGAGGGGCGCGACAATCCCCTCCGGCTCGGTACGGAGTGGCGTAACCCCGCCGGCGGCCTTGGTCAGAATCACCCCGAAGGTGTCGGCTCGACGCATCGCAATCGTCCCGTGTTCGATGGTCTCGCCGAGATCGACGTGGGGTGCTGGACGCATGACGTCGCGCACCCTGACATGGTCCAGTCCCTTCGCATAACTGTCGATGATCACGTCGAGCCCGACCATGCCAATGATGTCGCCGACACCCTCGCTCCATTGCGCGGTCAACACGAAAAGTGGCACCGGGTACTGCCTGCGTAACGGGGCAATGATGTCGGCCAGGCTATCGTCAGGGCTGCAACCGGATCCGAGTGGTGCGACGATCCGGGCCAGACTAGTCATGAGCGGTGGGGTCGACGCGCATGACTTCCAATCGAAAGTCGGCCAGGTCGCGTGCCGTGAACATTCCGACCGGCGTTGCGTTCTCATGCAACACCAGTGCCAACTGACGGCCGTGCTGCGCCATCAGGGCCACGACCTCGGACACACGCCGGGTCTCGTCGACTTGCAGCGCCGGTCGGCGCATGACATCGCTCGCCACCACCTCCGTCTTCGACGGTCGAAACGCAAAATCGCTGCCGGCGATGAGAACGTCGCCGGCAATGAGCCGATCGAGAATGTCATGAGTTGCGACATAACCTACCGGGAATTGATCCAGCAGCACGACAATCTCGGGGAGTTCGTTATCCGCCAGCAATTTGGCAATGGCGTCGATGGGAGTCGAGGGCAAACAGAAAACGACTTCTTCGCGCATGACATCGCCAACTGGAGGGTCGCTGCTGTCGGGGGCAAGGCGGTCCGGGTCTAACACGGATGCACCCCTGTGTCGAATATACCGCGAGTAACTACTCGGCCTTTTGCGATTCGGCGAAGCGGCGCAGCACGTCCTGCCAGCTTTCTTGGGGTGCCACGGAGGCCGCGGACTTGGGGATTGTCTTGAGGATGCGCTGCCGGGTGCGATCGATTTCTCGATCGCGCCGCCGTTCGCCGGCGCTGCGGGCTTGGGCCAAATCCGCCTTGACCTCGGTCTCGAGCGACGCGATGGCTTCGAGATCGTTGGCCCCGCGCATTTCCTTCGTGAAACGAGCGTTGGTTTCGGCGCCGAGCTTGGCAGCTCCGTCCCGAAGCATGTTGGCAACCTTGCGGCGGGCCAGCTCGATGGTGCGCCGCTGCCGGAAGAGTTCGGCATTCTCCTGGCGGGAGCGCTGGTACAACGTGTGGCCATCATCGATGATGCGTGGATAGTTCCAGGCCAGACTGAACTTGCCAGCATTGATGCCCGTGGTAAGTACATCGATGCGGTTTTGCAGATTGGTACGCGCCTCGCCCTCGAGTCCCCCGAGCAGGTCGCCAAGGATCGGCCGGGCCTGTCCGTAGACACGTTTCACCCAACCGGGAAGATGGTGATGTTCGGGTGCCGGCACATCACCCGGCACAGCGGCACGCGGCAGTCCGTGAGGTCGGACGATCCGCGGGGGCTGGGGCAGGCTGACACGCAGACCTGCATGCGCCTCCGTCGCGCTCGAATCGGTGGATGTAGATGGGCTTGTGACGGTCACTCGTTACTCTCTGCTGCGGCCAACGCCACCATCCCCCTCAAATCGCAAACAGAGGCCGGACGCTCGATGCGCTCGCACAACGTGCATGCTACTCGATCATGCATGGGGTCGCGACGTTATGAATGGGTTCAGATGATGCGCTACACCTGGCATGCCGCTATCTCCTGTGTCAAGAACTCTGGAGGGTTAGTTTCAAGGAACTCCATCGGGGTGAGGAGTTCGAGGGCGTGGTGAGGGCGGATCGTGTTGTA
>JACWAJ010000056.1 GCA_014874355.1 bacterium
TCGACTTGCCCGAGTTGCTCCTCGTACTTCGGTCTCGCAGCGTCGAGTGCCGCGCGATGTTCCGCCACAGCCTGCATCACGACATCCTCGCGGGCATACGTGGCGTCGAGCGCAGAGATCACGGCAGCCTCAAGGTTCCCAGCCGCGAGCCGATCTCCATCGCAATGGTCGGAACCGTATCGCTGGCGCGACCAGGCCATCGCCCAGATGCCGGCGCTGTTCCAGGCGGGCCATCACGAAGGCGACAACCTGAGGCTGGTGCGGCGCAAGCTCACGGCCCGTGTGAATGGTGAGCTAGCCAATACCTCCTCCGATTCGGTTATCCTCCAACACCGTATGGCACCTGAGGGGGAGAACGTGCGATGACCGTGCGCTGGATTGTCCATCGAGGCATGGCCGCAGGCCGTCCTGGCGGAACGCCGACGCGACAGACGCTCCAGCGTGCCATCGATCTCAACCCGGCCCTGGTCGAGGTGGACGTTCATACGACCGCCGATGGCATCCTGGTGATCCGGCACGACAATAGCGTTAGCCGTTGGGAATCCATTGCCAAGCTCACCTATCGCCAGCTCAAACTTGCCGACCCCGTGGTGATGACCCTCGACGAGGTCGATCGGTTCGTTGCGGGCCGCGCCCGGCTGCTGCTCGATCTGAAAGGTGCTCGCACCGTTTTACCGCTGGCGGCGTGGCTTGGTCAGCAGCCCCATTCCGAACGCTACGTGGTGTGTTTGCCGCGGCTTGCCGACTTCGAAACCTTTCAGGCCAAGGCTCCCGATGTGGAGCGCTGGCCGACGTTCCCTGACGTGGGCACCGACGTCCACATCGCTTTCCGGCGTGCGCTTACCGCGCTGGTTCATCGACGCCAGAGGGGTGAACTCAACCAGATCGTCCGCGATGTCGTGCGTGCCGTACGTGACATTGTCCGTGATCGCCACGCTGCCCTGAAAACCATTGGCGGCATGCCCTGGCGGGATGGGCTGCCCAAGGAATTGGGCCATGTCGTCGAGACGACAAAGCCAAGTGGCATCTCCGTGCACCAGTGGTTGGTGACGCCCGCCCTCGTCGATGCAGCTCATTTGCTGGGACTCACGGTCACGGCTTGGACTGTTAATCGTGCTGATGCGCTGGCGGCCGTCATTCGCGCCGGCGTCGACTACGTCACAACCGACGATCCTGAAGCGATGCGGCTTGTCCTACCGAGAGCGCGCCGGCTGTACCGTCCGCTGCGCGGAGCCCGGCCGCAGAGTCCGCTGTCCACGCCGAGTCCCGTTGCCGTGCCCAAACCTTCTTCGCGCGAGGTCGCCTGAGAACCGCTGGTTAGCCGGCGACGGTGTCGACCAGTGAGAGCGCCCCGACGAGGTTGCGGTCGTCCCCGAGGCTGCCGAGCACGACGGGGGGGACAGGCTGCAGGAGCAGGCTTTCGGCGACCGTCTGGTGCAGCGCCGCCTCGAAACGGGACCACTGGTGACACACGCCGCCGCCAAAGACGACGGCATCGGGGTCGATCACGCTGACCGTGTTGGCAACGGCCAGACCCAGCCACCGGCCGACCTCGTCCCACGCCGCGGGGTCTTCGAGTTGAGATGCGGGTTTGCCGAAGCGTCTGGCGATGGCGGGGCCGCTGACGAGCGTTTCGAGGCACCCGTAGGCCCCGCACTGGCACTTGGGGCCGTCCAACCAGCGTGGCCAGACAACCATGTGGCCGCCTTCGGTGTCGTGGCGGTTGATCACGAGCTGAGAGTCCCGCACCGTGCCGATACCAATCCCGGTCGAGATGGTGAAGTAGACGACACAGCGATGCCCGCGGCCTGCGCCGTGGCGTGCTTCTGCAAGTGCCGCGCAGTTGGCATCGTTCTCGACGACAACCGGGCAGTCGAAGTGCTCGCCAAGACCTTGGCCAAGGTCCAGGTCCCACCATGCCGAGGAGAGGTTCCGAGGGTCGACGAGGCGGCGTCCGCCGCGGTCGAAGGGGCCGGGAACCGCCATGGCGATGGCGGACAGGGATCGTCCGTCGCGCACTTCGTCGAGCATGTCGATGAGCGTTGCGATGGGGTTCTCGCGGGGCGTGGCCCGGCGCAGTGCCGGGCCATGAGTGCCACCACGCGGGGCTACGGAGGCGAGCAGTTTGGTTCCACCGATGTCGATAAGTCCGATCACGAGGGTGAAGATTAGCGGGCTGCGTTGCGCGTCCGGCTCTTAGCGTCACCTGACTACCATCGTGGCATGTCTTGCGCTGCCACCCCGACATGTCCTCTGCGCGTCGGATCGCTGGAGTTGCCTTCGCCGGTTCTGGTCGCGCCCATGGTGGGGATCACCGATGCACCGTTTCGTGCGCTCTGCCAGGAGATGGGCGCCGGCCTCGTCACCACCGAGATGGTCGCCGCCGAAGCGGTGATCCGGCATATTCCGGCGGCTCTCCGCCTGCTCGAGTTCTCCCCCGAGGTGAAACCAGTCGCCGCTCAACTCGTTGGTTGTGATCCGCACGCCATGGCGGAGGCGGCGCGCATTTGTGCGGACCGCGGCGCGATGGTCATCGACGCCAACCTCGGCTGCCCGGTGAAGAAGGTCGTCAGCCGGGGGAGCGGTGCGACGCTGGCCAGAGATGTGGGTGCGACTGCACGAGTTCTTGAGGCGATGGTCAAGGCAGTCGACGTGCCGGTGACCGTGAAGATGCGCTTGGGCTGGGATGCGAAGTCGATCAACGCTCCCGAACTGGCCAGGGCGCTTCAGGATGTTGGGGTCGCCATGGTCACGGTGCATGGCAGGACGCGTGCCCAGGGATACTCCGGTCGGGCTGATTGGGATGCCATCGCCTGCGTCAAGGCAGCGGTGGCAATCCCCGTTATTGGCAGCGGCGATGTTGGCGATCCTGTCGAGATTCGCCGTGACATCGACAATGGTCGAGTCGACGGCGTGGTCGTGGCTCGGGGAATGCTCGGCAACTACCAGTTCCTCCGTCGAGCCGTGCACTTCGTGGCAACCGGCGAACTGCTGCCCGAACCCACCTTTGAGCAGCGGATTGCCTTCGCACGGCGCCACCTGGAAATGCTCATAGAGCACTACGGGGAGGCTCGGGCCCTGACGATCGGTCGCAAGTACGTCGCATGGACGATCAAGGGGTGCGCCGGCGCGGCCCGGCTGCGGGCCATGGTCCAGGACCTCGAGCGTCGCCCTCAGCTCGAAGCCCTTTGGGATCTGGCGTTGGAGGCGGGAGTGGGCCCGCAGGGCTGGTACGTCCCTGTCTTCACGAGCGGTGAGGGGTGACCGGCAGGCAAAAGAAGAGGGCGCCCCTGGAAAGCCAGAGACGCCCCGAGAGGGGGGTGATGTTGGGGCGCTTGAGAAGCGCCTGCATGGGGAATCATAGGCTCCTGGACGCCGATGGTCAATCGCAATCTTGAAAAGCTGCCAAAGCGTGCTAATCCAGTGGGTAAAGCCTATACTCCGCGACCGCCCTCCGTCCGCATACTTGAGGTCGATATGCCTATGGACAAGCCCGTACTCTTGACTCTGGAAGGTCGGGAAAAGCTCGAGAAGGAGCTCGACGAGCTCCGCACGGTGAGGCGCGATGAGATCGTGGAACGCATCAATTACGCCAAGAACTTCGGCGACATCTCCGAGAACTCCGAGTACGAGGACGCCAAGAACGAGCAGGGGATGCTCGAAGGTCGCATCCTCGTCATCGAGAACATGCTCCGCAATGCCGTCATCCTCGAACGTGAGTTGGGCGGCACGGGTATTGTCGGTATCGGCTCAGTGGTGGATGTCAAAGACGATTTCGGTAAGCAGACCTTCACGATTGTTGGTCCGGCTGAGGTTGATGTTGCCAGGGGGCGGATCTCGATGGAGTCGCCAGTCGGCAAGGCTCTGCTCGGCCATGCAGTGGGCGACAGCATCACAGTGCAATCCCCGGGCGGTCAGCGTGGAATCCTTATCACGAAGATCCACTAAGGGCTCGTCTCAGTAATGTCAACTGACGACTTGCTCATGGCCGAGCGCCGGCGCAAGGTCGACGATCTGGCGGCCCTGGGTGTCGCGGCTTACAACACCGACTTCGATCCCGATCACACGCTGACCGCTGCGAGCGCTGACCTGGTGACCTGGGAAACCGACAATCCGCCGCCATCTGACGGTGCTGCTCCTGAGGGCCCGGCGGTGGCGATTGCCGGTCGCGTCATGCAGTTGCGCGACATGGGCAAGAGCTACTTCGCGCATATCGAGGACGAGGATCATCGCCTCCAGGTGTGGTTCAAGCTCGACCGGCTTGGCTCTGAGGGGTTCAAGGTGGTCGAACTCCTCGATCTTGGCGACATCGTTGGGGTGCGGGGCCACCTCATGCGGACCCGGCGGGGTGAGCCGACCGTGGTGGCGGACAAGCTGACCGTGCTCGTCAAGTCGCTCCGGCCGCTACCTGAGAAGTACCACGGTTTGCATGACACGGAAACCAAGTACCGCAAGCGTTATCTCGACCTGGTGAGTTCGCGGCAATCGCGCCGGCACTTCGCGGTGCGTTCGGAGATTGTCCGCTCGGTGCGTCGCACTCTCGATGAGCGCGGCTTTCTCGAGGTGGAGACACCGATCCTGCAGACCATTCCTGGTGGGGGGGCGGCCAAGCCGTTCACGACGCACTGGAACGCACTTCACATGGACGTCTACCTGCGCATCGCCATCGAGTTACACCTGAAGCGTTTGCTGGTCGGCGGTTTCGCGCGGGTTTACGAATTGGGGCGGACGTTTCGCAACGAAGGGCTCTCCTCACGCCATAACCCCGAGTTCACCATGCTCGAAGCCTATGCGGCGTATGCAAACTATTCGACGATGCGCCGCCTCGCCGAGGCGATCATCGTGGATGCCGCCAATGCCGCCGGGCCGCAGCCGATCACCGGTGAGGCAGCCGAGCAGACCTCGGGTGAGGATCCACTGATACGTCACATTGGCGATCGCGAAATCGACCTTCACCCGCCGTTTGGCACTGCGCGAATGGTCGATCTGGTGCACGAAGCCTGCGGCTTCGACCCGGTCGAGCGGTGGGACGGTCTTGCCGCCGTGGCCGAAAAGCTTGGCATTCCACTCCCGCCAGGCGCCGGGCCGGGTGTGGCGTTGCTGGAAATCTACGAGAACCGGGTCGAGCCGACGTTATGGCAGCCCACCTTCGTGCTGGACTACCCCGCGGAAGTCTCGCCGCTGGCGCGCCGGCATCCCGACGACCCCCGTTTTGTCGAGCGCTTTGAACTCATCGCGGGCGGTCGCGAACTGGCCAATGCCTTCAGCGAACTCAACGATCCCATCGACCAGCGGCGGCGATTTACGGAGCAGTCGGCAAAGCGTGCCGCCGGCGATCCCGATGCGCAGTTTGTCGATGAGGATTTTCTCGAAGCGATCGAAACCGGCATGCCGCCGTCCGGGGGGCTGGGAATCGGCATCGACCGTCTGGTGATGCTGCTGACGGGTGCACTCACGATTAGAGATGTGCTGTTGTTTCCAACCATGCGTACGCCAGGCAAGGGGGAATAGTCATGCTGCCACTGCAGCGGATCCGCGAAGAATCCGACGCTGTCAAGGAGGGATTGCGCCGCAAGGGTGAACCCACCGACTGCGTCGACACCATTCTCGAACTCGACGCTACGGCGCGGCGTTTGCGGGGGGAGGTGGAGTCGGCCCGGGCTGAACAGAAGCGTCAGTCCGGGCCGGTTCGCGGCAAGCCGAGTGACGAGCAACTGGCGCAGCTCACTGAACTCAAGCAACGCGTTCAAGAAGGCGATGCGCGGCTCGGTGAACTCGATACCCGCATCAATGACCTCCTGCTCTATGTCGCCAATCCCGCTCACGAGTCGGTTCCGTACGGGCAGGGCGATGCTGACAATGTCCCCGTCGCCACATGGGGAAAGCCGGCGAGCTTTGATTTCGACCCGCTGCCGCACTACGACATCGGCGCAGGCCTCGGCATCTTCGATTTCGAGCGCGCCGCCAAGATCTCCGGCGCTCGATTTGCCATCCTGAAAGGGGACGGCGCACGCCTCGAGCGCGCCCTCATAACCTGGATGCTGGATGTCGCCACGCAAGAGCACGGTTACACGGAGATCCTGCCGCCCTACCTGGTACGACGCGAAGCCATGGTCGGCACGGGCAATCTGCCCAAGTTCGAAGACGATGCCTTTCATGTCGACGGCGGTCTTTTCCTGATTCCCACTGCAGAGGTTCCCGTCACCAATCTCTACCGCGAAGAGATCCTCGATGCCACGCAGTTGCCTATTGCTCATGTTGCCTATACGGCATGCTTTAGGCTCGAAGCCGGTGCGGCCGGCAAGGACACGCGTGGCTACCTCCGGCTTCACCAGTTCGACAAGGTGGAGATGGTGCGTTTCACAACTCCCGAACAGTCGCTGGAGCAGTTCGAGTTACTGACACAACATGCAGAAACCATTCTGCGGCGTCTGGGTCTCAGCTATCGCAAGCTGCTGATGTGTACCGGTGACACAGGGTTTGCACAGTGGAAGAAATACGATCTCGAGGTTTGGGCACCGGGTATGCGGCGCTGGCTCGAGGTGTCGTCGTGCTCGGTCTTCGGCGACTTTCAGGCGCGGCGGGCCAACATCCGCTACCGGCCGTCCGCCAACGAGAAGCTCCGCTTTGTCCACACCATCAATGGTTCGGGGCTGGCGTTGCCGCGAACCTTCGATGCCGTTCTCGAGACCTTCCAGCAGCGCGATGGCTCTGTCGTCATCCCCGAGGTGCTACGGCCCTACATGGGCGGCCAAGAGCGCCTGCTGCCGGGTTGAGTGGCTAACGCGTTCATGGCAACCTCTATCGAACGTGAGATCAAGCTGGCGCTTGACCCCAACGTGCCGTTGCCGGATTTCTCGGGACTAGGTGGTGTGGTGGAGGATCGCGGTGTCGTCGAGTTCGACACCACCTACTGGGATACCCATGACCTCGGCCTGCTCCGCCGGCAACTGGCTGTGCGCCGGCGGGAGGGGCGGGGATGGACATTGAAGGGTCCCTCGCGGGTTGAGGGCCTGGCGGTGGTGCGCGAGGAGTCCGAATGGCCCGATGGGAAGAACCCGCCCGCCGCGCTCTCCACTCGGGTTTGCCGTGTCGTGGGCGATGTGGTGCTGGAACCGGTGGCACGCATGCGTGTCAGTCGCCATCGCCTCGACATCGTGGACGGCAGCGGCGTTGCGCTGGTGGAGATCGATGACGACTGCGTCATCGTGCTCAGCGGCGAGACCGAAGTCGGGCGCTTTCGCGAAGTCGAGATCGAGATTACCGGAGCTTCCGATGAGCTGGTGGCTGCGATCGTGGCCTGTCTTGGTGCGGTCGGCGCTACGCCGGATTCACCGCCGAAGTACCTGCGGGTGCTGCGACTCCTGGGTCGCGATGTCCCTGCGGCGCGGCCTTTCGGACGGGAATAGCGGAAACTCGGTCTATGTCCTGAGCGGCGCCGCTCTGAGTGGCTTATACTTCGCGACCGATGGAATGGCTACCTCCGACCCTCGATGTCCCGGCTTCTGGCATGAAGCCGCGGACTTCCTGGCTGCGGCGTGGTGTGGCGGGGATCGCCATAGCAGCCATTGCTGGTGGACTTGCCATCGTGGCGCTTGCGGCTTTCGCCTTTCTGCGCGGTGGCGGAGATGCACTCGTCAAGGTGACGCCGGCCGGGTCGGCGTTCTACGCGAGCATCTATCTCGATCCTCCGGGCTCGCAGAAGCTCAATCTGAACAATCTGCTGGCCAAGTTCCCTCACCTGAGTTCGTCGTCTGAACGAGACAAGTTCATCAAGGATGACACCAAGGCGCAGGCCAGCCTTGGCCACATTCGTCATGTGGATGTGGCCGCCGGCGCCAGCTGGGCCCGGAACCAATTGTCTGCCGAGGACAAGGCCAATTACGACTCGGACGTCGCACCTTATCTACAGCACGTAACCAGTGTTGCCCTTACCTCCACCTCCGGCACCGATCACGGCGACATGCGCCTCTTTGTGGCCATCAACTGATCTAATCGATCGGGAGGCTCAACGTGATCGTCGATCCAGCCGGCGGTATCTCGGCACTGTCCCCCGAGCGACGTGTGCTCGTCGAGCGTGCCGTTGCCGCTTCTCGCAACGCACAGGCGTCGTCGTCGGGGTTTCGCGTCGGCGCAGCCCTGGTCAGCGCCAGGGGCGGCGTGTACGCGGGTGCCAATGTTGAGTCCGGGCCGACCACGACAAACGGGATATGCGCCGAGCAGAGTGCGATCGTGAGCGCTCGCACTGCCGAGGGCGATGAACTGGATATCAGCGAGATCGTCATCTATGCACCGGTGCCGATGGCACCGCCTTGCGGATCGTGCCGGCAGACACTGCACGACCTTGCTCCGAAGGCCAGGGTCGTATTTCGCATCGGGGGCGGCTACACGGAGATGCCAGTTGGCGACCTCCTCCCCGAGGCTTTCGATGGCGCTGTAGAAGGCCTGGCGGGTGCTCCGGTGGATACATCGCTCACGCTGCTCTGGGACGCGGCTACGCAAGCCAGGCTCTGCGCTTACGCACCGTACTCGGGGATTGGCGTTGGTGCCGCCGTTCTCACGGAGTCCGGCGGTTTGTATGTGGGGTGCAATGTCGAGAACGCTGCGTACGGGCGCAACGCCACCTGTGCCGAGATGAATGCCATCCATGCCGCGCGTGTTACCGAAGGTGGAACGATGCGGCTGCGTACGTTGTTCACGGTGTCGGCCTCCCGCTGCGGGTCTCCCTGTGGCACCTGCCGGCAGACGCTGCTGGAGTTCGCTTCGCCGGCCACCACAGTCTGGTTTCCACTGTGCGGTGGCTATGTGTCGCGCACAGTTGGCGACCTCCTGCCCGTGGCATTTCGAATGAGATCGAACGGCTAGCAAGGTGTCTCATTGGGGCTTGCCGGCCTCACGAATGCTGCGAGTCCAACGGCTTAAATTTGACGTGGTAGTCCTGGCCTGGCATAATCCTAGCCTGACGTATAGGCCAGTCATGGCTATTGCCA
>JACWAJ010000057.1 GCA_014874355.1 bacterium
CCGACTCACCGATCTCGGCGTCGGCTTCTCCGGTTCTCCCACGAGTACTGCAAGTACGCGTGGTGCGATCCTCGTGCGCCTCCTTGACCTCGGCGGCCGGTGCGGCACATCAGCGTCGCGTTACTGAGACAGGCTGCTAGGTCTTGATCCCGGTGGCCGGTGCGGCCCATCGCGGAATCGCCAGGATTTCCTCAGGCGTCTAGCCGATCACCCGGGGAGCGGTTAGGGATGCCAACCGTTGGCGTTCCCGCATCGAAGCACGCTTGTTGCCAAGCCCGGGTCCCGCGGGACCGAATTCGGCTTCGGGCACATTCTCGGCGTGGAGCGTGACCCCGGTACGTTTGCAGTCCATCAGGTGAGCTGAGCGCAGGTTGGTACCGGCGTTGGTGCGGGAGCCACTGATGTCGCTCTCCTCAAAGAAGCCGCCCGTGGCGTTGAAGTCACCCAGGTCGCTGTTCCGCAGATCGGCCTTCTGGAAGTTGGCACGCGGTGTCGTGGCTTGGACACACGAACTTCCGGGCATGATGTTTCGCGCCGCCGTGAGGCGGACGATCCTGCATTCGTCGAGTTGCAGCCGCGGCATGCAGTTTTCGGGGATGCCGAGATCCTCGCCGTGAAGTCCCCGCATGTCTAGGTCGGGCATGAAAGAGCGTCGGATCAAAGTGTTGTCCGCCTGACCTCTGATCGTGACGCCTCTGCCGGGTGCGTTGGCGACTTGAACCAGAGCAAGGCCCACGACCTGGCCGCGAATGCGCATGCCGTCTACCCGAGCGGCAATGTCGGCCATGTTGAGGGCGGCGACGTCGGGCGACTCATTCATTGAACAGCTACTTTGATGCGTTTGCTTCCAAAGATCTTTATGTTCTCGCCTTCATCGAGATCCCATACAGAGTTTCGCAGATCGCAATCCACAAAGGTCACTTCATGAATGCGGCGGGGCCACACCGTGTGCGAAAGGTCACATTCGACCCATCTTGTGTTGTCGAGGGACCCGAGTCTGAGTAGATCCTCACCGTGTGCGACGACATGGCGGAACACACGGATGCCCTCAAGCACGATCGGCTCCACCTCGCCGACGGGACGCAATTCCGCGTGAGCGGCTGGCGTCGTCACGGCGTTTCCCTCCTCATCTGCGCAGCGACCAGACATTGCAACCCCCCCTGGTGCGGACTTCCGCTCAGGGACGGACACAATCTAGATTGATGGTACAGGTCTGCCCGAGGGACCCCCACGTGGGAGGTTCCTTTGTTACACATTCGTGACATGGGTGGGTGCCAGATCAGCCATTGGCCTTGGGTCTGGTTGGCCGTGCAACAGGGTTGCTGATGACAACCCGATTTCGGCCCTGTGCTTTGGCAGTGTAGAGAGCGGTATCCGCTGCCTGAATGAGTTTGTCGGCGGTACGTACGCGGTCGGAGATGGCGGCAACGCCGACCGAGACCGTCACCTCCTGAGCCAGTCCGAGCGTGGCGACGGTTTCCTTGATCTTGATACGCATCCTCTCTGCCACAGCGCGTGCCGCGGCAGTACCGGTTTCGCGGAACATAACGGTGAACTCCTCTCCCCCGAAACGGTATGCGGAATCCGTCTCACGTCCGCGTCCCAGTGTTGCCGCCACGAGTTTGAGCACCTCGTCGCCGACCTGGTGTCCAAAAGTGTCGTTGACCGACTTGAAGTGGTCAATGTCGATCATGAGGAGCGTCAGAGGGTGTCCGTACCGGACACTCCGAGCGACTTCCCCCTTGAGATCGGCATCGAGCCGGCGACGATTGAATAGCTTGGTCAGGGAATCTGTCTCGCTGCGTTGCCCGAGCTGATCGTAGAGTTGGGCGGCGGCTAGAGCAGTTGCGGCATGACTTGCCAGTGCCTCCAATGCGTCGATGGGACTTTCGACCATGGCTTCAGAGGTATTCTCGCCACGCAATTCGAGTACCCCAAGAATGCGCAATCCAACACCGCCGACAACCAGTGGCACTGCCAGTCCTTCCAGGCGGCCGTCTTCGGCGCGAAGCTGCACGGTCTGGCCGGAACTGGCCGCTCGCCCTGCCGCTGTGTGGGCAGCTTTGACGCGAGACAACTTGTCGGGTCCGGCGTCGAGGCGCTCGGGTGGGTACAGTGGCACCAGATCGGAGTCGAGTTCGTCGAAGCGCCAGACGACAACCTCGGAGTAGCCCCCCAACCGCTGAGCTCCCGTGGCAAGCTGAGCCACGATGAGATCCTGCTCGAGGTTGCTGCCGACGTGGCGTGTGATATCGAGAATCTCGCGCAGCCGGGCGTTCTCTCTGGCACCGGCCGAGCGGTCGGCAGTGTTGCGGCGGCGCTCCAGAACGATTGAGTTGGCGAGTATTCCCAGCGTAGATCCGATCTGCTTGAGTTCCAGCGCGCCATGCAACTCGCCCGTTGTCTCAAGATCGCCGCTCTCTAGTTGGCGGGCCAAGGTACTCAACTCGTCGAGCGGCTTGAGGGTGGTGTCGTGCAGTGTCGTGTACGTGACATACCCGAGAACGCCGAGTGCCAGCAGTGCCGCCAACTCAAGGGCCCCAATAATGCCGGTCAGCAGTGCGCCAGGAGTGCCCAGCCGGGTCATCACCAACGCCACGTCGACTGCCCCCAGCAGGAACGCCAGGCCCATCGCCATGAGCGTTGCCCGTAAGAACGCGCGGGCTTGGTCGGCTGCGGACATGGCGTCCCTGAGGACAGCCCGGCGCAGCCAGGCCAGGCTCAACACTGGCTGCACGACAGCGAGGGGCGTGCCAAAACAGGCTCCGCGCTGGATTCGGGCACAATTAGCTTCCCGCACAGTGGCATCGAAGTTAGGATAGCAGCGACATGCTTGATTCACCTGACGAAATGGACACCCCCCCAAACTCCGAGGTTCCCAATCCCCCTGTCGAGCACGATGCTGACGCGCCGGCGCCCGAGGCCGAAGTGCGTCCCAGTATCGATGACCTCCTTCCAGTCCTCCCCAAGGGCGACCCACTGTTTGCCAACATCCCCACGCGTGCGGTGGTCTTGGAAGAACTCGCTCCCGCACTCGGCGACGGCGCACTCGTAGTCTCGCGTGGCGATGAAGTGGGCGTGGTTCTAATTCGCGAACGCGTCCTTTTCGAGAACTATTGCTTCAGCAACACCGAGCGTCTGTACGGCAAGGTCGCCATGGATCGGATGAAGACCTGGGACGACGCCACTGTCTCCGCGTACCGACTCGACCCCGAGATGGTGGACATCTGCCCGTCGCTGCTCCGCGGCGACTCGCTCTACAGCGACCTCCGCCTCGAATGGACGGATTGGAACCAGCTTCTCACCGAGCTTACCGGGCGCGATGGCAACTTCGTCGTCGAGGTGCGAACCTCCAAGGGGCGCGGCGTTACATGCATTGCCAACGGCAAGCAGATTGCGACATTCACCGAAGCCCATCCAGAGTTGGGTCCACCCAGCCTTCTCGACACCTTGGCGGCGGTACGCGATGGCAGTGTCTGGGTGCACTCCGAGCCGCCCAGCCTCGAAGAACTGGAGGTTGTTACCCCGCCGTCTGACACGTCCCTGGATGCGGAGGACCGCGATTTCAAGAATCCCTTTGCCGCCGCTGCGGGAGGAACCGGGGAGAACGGCGCCGGCGAGGACTACGTCGACGACGAGTACACCAATCCCTTCGCCACGGTCTTCGGGCCCAACCCCAGCGAGACTGATTCGAGCGATAAGGTGAACCCCCCAATTCAGGAGTTGCTGCCCGAACTCAAGGCCATTGTGCACAACCGGCTGCAACGCTCTGCCGCTCGGGTCGAGGCGATGCTCGACGATGCCTCTGAGGCTGACCGGCCGCTCGATGAGGTTCTCGACGAGATTCGCGGTCTCGTAATCCGTGGCATCATGCAGTCGACACTCGACGAACTCGTTGACGAAATGCAGAGCCTCGCATCAAGTAGTACTGCCTGACGGGCGAGAGAACTTCGCGATGTCGCGATTCGCGTGGAAGGATTACAACCGCCTTGTCTGGCGTGCCAACCTAACCTCGGTCGACGGCCTGCCGTTTCAAGGCGTAAGCGAAACCCCTACGAAGCCTGTTTATAGGAGACGTAGTCTGCGTTCTTGAAGAAGCGGCGTCGGGCAAGTTCGGAAAACTGCTTATCAAGGAACCACGGTCGAAGCCGTACGATTGTGGGCGGCTTGCCGCGGTACAGGACGATGCCGGTGCCGTCTTGCAACTGGCGGAGCGCGTCGGGAGTCGCCATCTGATCCTGACGCACGGAATACGAACGGTTGGTCTTGCCTTCGTTATGGCTGACGCTGACGTCGGTGTACTCCTGCCGGCCGACCATCTTGGCAACGATTTCAGTCGTTTCTGGGTCGGAGATTCCGGGCAAAATGATTTTGCATGGGTGGTTGTTGAGGATCGAGTTAGCTTTGTCGTTGCCATAGCGGGCTCGCAACTGCGAGAAGTCCTGGACGATCGACATGAGGATGACACCACGCCCTCCACCCTGCGACGCCATCGACGGCAATTCCTCGATGGGCACGACATTGGCTAACTCGTCCAGGAAGAGACCTAACTCCGGGTCGAGCCGGCCTCGAGACATGAAGTTGGCCTTGCCGTAGGCGTGCGTGACGATGGTCATGAGAATTCCGACGAAGAGCGACGCGACACGTTCCGGTGACTGGCGTGGAGTGCAAAGGTAGAGCGTGCCACGCCGGTTGATGAAGTCCTCGGGGTTGAGTCTGGAAGTCATCGCCGACTTTGCCACCGGCCCTTCATTGAAGAGGTTGAAAAACCGTGAGACTGTCGAAAAGACCGTCCCCCGCTCCTTCTCGGGGCGCTGATCGATTCCCGTGAGCATGCTGATGGCGCGCTCAGGGTCGCTGTTTTCGGGATGCTCCTCCTCGGCGAGCATCTCCTGAAGAATCGTCATGGGAGTATTGAGGTCGTACGACTGGACCCAGTTCTTGACATCGATGATGGAATGGGTGCCGGTCGACGCCGCCGTGTAAAGCAAGGGCGCGATGAGCTGCTTGCCGGATTCCGCCCAGTGGGCCCAGTCGTTGTCGCCCTTGCCGCCACCCTGGTTCATTCCGGCGGTAAGCCACGCGCCAACCATGATTGCGTAGTCGAGTTTGTCGCAACCGCTGATCGGTGACCAGGTGACGGTTTGGTAGTTGTCGCTGATCTCACCGGTGGGGTCGTAAACGTAGACCGGTCCGACTGACTGACGATAGCCACCGGTAATGTCGACCAACTCGCTTTTCGTCGATGTGACAATGGCGGCTCCGAACCACTCGAAGAGATTGGGGATGACCAACCCTGTGGTCTTGCCGGAACGGGTGGGGCCGATGACCAGTGTCGACACTTCACGTTCGGTTGCAATCAGTGTGGACCCGCGCCGACCGAGGATCATCCGGCCAGACGACGGTCCGCTGACCTTCATGGACCGAAGGTCCATGAAGGTGGCCCACTTCGACGAGCGCTTGAGGTTCCTGGGTGCGAAGTAGCGCGATGCTCCGAAGCTCGGCATCCCCCCCTTCCAGAAGAGCATGAAGAAGGCGATGCCCCCCACCGTACCGACGATGAGGAAGATGATGAATCCCCAGAACAGGAAGTAGCTCATGTCACCGAATGCGCCTACCAGGTGGGGCCATACGATCTGGCCACCGTCTTGGGTGTAATTGTCGGCCACATGGGTGAATATGTCGATGGGGCCGTAGGTTGGGTTGCCGCCGGCAACTTTCGCGGCCAGCCAGAGCAGGCTGAACGGAACCAGCCACATCGCTGCGATGGACCCGATCAGCATCAGATCGGCCTTGCTTTTCGCCGCGCTCCCGCGGGGCGACTGAGTCATGGCCATGTTATGTACATACTAGGCTGTTCGAAGGGACAGGGAGCGGACAGTTTGACAGCCGGGCCAATGCAATGTCTCATCATCGGCCCACCGGGAACGGGACCGGCACGATCCCGCCTTTGCCTGACGGAACCGCGATCTCGACAGTAAGACCATCGGTGTAGCGGCGTGTCCAGTGGCCGGTCTTCGTATCGAACGTGTCCGTACTCTTGAATGTGGGTTCGCTCGTGATGGGAGTTCCAATCCAGAATCGGCAGGTTTCGCTGCTGGGCGTGGTGCCGGTCGAGGGGGTCATATTGCACCAACCGGCCACGTTGTGATTGTGAGAGTACGTGGATGCGGTGGCCAGTGTGGTCGTGCCCGTCAATCCGTGAGCGGGTATGGGGACGATGACCATTGCGGCGTCGCCTACAAAAAGGCTGTCGGTCTGCCGGGTCAGCACACTGTTGCCAATGTGGATGGACGAGCCTTCGGGGGTGATGTAGACGGACACGGCTTGTTGCGTCCATGACAGGTAGGCTCCCGCAACAGCGGCGAGAAGACCTATCCAAGTCAAGATGCCAGGGCTGTATCGACGCCACCACTTGCGTGCGGCGTGCGGACGTCGCTTCTGGCGAAACGAGCGCAATCCACCGAGCGGCAGCGGCAGGTTTTGGGGCGTCCGATCGATGAGGGCGCGTTTGGCGGGGTCGGAGATCTTCCCGGGGAGAGCGCCTTCTGCGTCAGCGCGTGTCTCGGCCTCGGTGTTGCGCGAATCAGACCGTGCCGGCAGGCGGACGCGAGGCTTTTCTCGGGCGAACATCAGTCGGGACGGGCGACCGGGACCAGGGTGTAGTCGTTAACACCCCGGCAACTGGGGTCGATGATGAGCGTCAATAACATGCGTCGCTTACCAGTTGAGACGAACTCACCCTCGGCCGTTTCTCTCACTGACTGGTCGTCAAACTCGATGTGGGCGTGGATCGGGCGATCGAACGCCAGCAGGTTGCCCTCGACACGTAACTCTCCGTATTCCCCGAAGTTAGGGCGCATGGCATCGCCGCTGGCCAGGAACGGTTCCAGGCTGCCGCGCAGCCGCGCTGCGGCCTGGGCGGTTACGTAGCTTTCCAACTCGACGGGATGACCGGCAATGAGTAGGGCCAAGTCGTACGTGAAACGCTCTGCCAACTGCCGGATCTGATCGAGCCGTTGTTCTCGAATCTCGTCATTGGACGGTCCGATCTGCTCGCTGGCGGGCTTCTTCTTCCCGAATATCGGTGCCATAAAAGTGAATTGACTCACGTCCTGGCCCGCGGCGGGACCCGGACGATGACCTCGGTGAGTTGGTGGTAGGCCGCTTTTAGCGTTGACGACACCTGTTCCACAGGCACCCCCTCCATGCCCGCAAAGCGCACCTTGTCGGCCTCGTCGGGGATGTTGACGATGCTGTGGACGCGTCCGCGGATCTCCGTGAGGTATCGCTGGGTCACGGGATGCTCGCGATTCTTCTTGACCTTCGGAATGATGTAGGGGACTACGGTCGGAGGCAGGCCGTGGACATCGAGGTAGTCCAGCACGCCATTGAAATCCTGCTTCGAGGATGTCGTGGGCAGAACCAGGACGTCGGCGTGCTCCAGCCAGTACGCGGCAACCGCCGCCTCGGGTCCAGCCATGGGGTCAGGTAACCGGTTGCTCATGTCGACGACAATGAATGCGAAGCGGCGGCGCAGATAGTCGGCGAGTCGCTTGATGTCCGTCTTGGAATACTCGGTCGTCTCCCGGGACTCGGGGTAGACGGCAAGTGCCGGGGTGGTCGAGTGAATGGGCGGCGGCGGCTCATGGTTGGTCGTCAGTGCTGCGACAGTCTCGCGAACGGTTGCAGCGCCTTCGCGAAGGTTCATCTGACCCCAGGCATCGGGATTGGCGATGTTGGCATCAACGATGGCGGCCTTGTGTCCCACCGTGTCCAGGAGGGTACCCGCCACAACTGCAATACCTGCGGCGTAGCTGGTCTTGCCGACACCGCCCTTTCGGGATCCCATGACGACGATGGTGGGAGCACGATCTACGATCAGGTTGGCAAGTTCCCGAGGCGGGGTCTCTACGAAGCCGCCTCGGGACCCTCGCTTGCCAAGCAGCGAGAGGTTGGGCAGTGAGATCTTGGGTACTTTGGCCCGGTTCTTGCGTCCGCGTCCAGAGGAAACCTCAACAGGTGCGGAATAACCGGCCTGAGGGCGTGTGGTCGCCGGTTCCGAACTGCTGTCGCGCTCCGAAGCAGGCCACGCCGCCTTGGGTTTCTCATCGATAAGGCTCGGCAGTGGCGTCTCGAACAGCTCGGCTCGCGGCGTTGAGTGCGGGGCTGGCCGGCTGGCTTTCACGGCGCCACCACTGCTACTGGACATAAGGTCGAAAGGGTGAGCCGTGGTGGTTTCGACGGATTTCTTGCGTGGCGCGACCGGGGTCGGCCCGCTGCCGGGTCCGAACCCACCCTGCCTGGCCTCTTGTGGTTCGCCGAATGGCGATGGTCCGCCTCCGAGGGCACTGGCAAAGCTGTCGAAGGGATTGGCAGCTTCCGCTGGGACTTCCACAGGCGGCACAGAAGTGGTTGGCTGCGGTTCGAACTGTGACGGTGAGGGTCCCGGGTCGGGGATTGGTCGTGGCGGTGGCGCAGCCGTCGGTGCCGTTGCCGAATCTCCGAAGTCGAAGGCGCTGTCGCTCAGATCGATGGGGAAGTCAGAACTGAGGGCCGCCATGCGCAGCGCCTCGCCCTCGTCGAAGATGATCCCGCTGCTGCCGTTTCCGCCGGAGAAGTCGCGCATGATCACCGACGCAAAGTCGAGAGGGCCGCCCGAAAGGAACGTCTTGATTTGTGCCGAACTGCCGTACTGATCCGCGACACCCGGATTGGGCATTCCGATGTAGAAGGTTCCGTCAACGCCTTTGATCCAGTCGTCGAGAGAGTTCTCGTGGTCGAGAAGGTAGATCGGAAGCGCATTGCCTTTGATGTTGGCGGCCCACCACTGGTCGAGGCGTGCCTGGCTGGCTTCATCGGCGAAGAAGTCGACACCTCGTACCGGCGGAGCCACGAAGTACGAAGGCGTTGTGGCATGCGGCAGGCGAACATCTTCCAGAAGACGTGCCAAGCCGGTGGCATCGTCGCTGTCACGCAGCAAGATTACGAACGCGTAGCCTCCTTCATCGAGATTCGGCAAGCTGCTGTGCCTCCGCAACATGTTGCGCTTGGGTGCCGCAGCACATCGAGTAGCCGGTGCCCGAGTGATGGAGCGTGCCCACACCCAAGAGTACTGCGCCGGCGGCGACAAACATGGTGGCGCGGGCCCAGCGGCGGTGAACCATCTGAGCCTCCGTTGCAGCCGTGACGGAAAGGGCGATGCTTGTGATGGCAACCATGACGATGACGGACCAGCACACCAACACGGCTACCGCCAGAGCCGCTTGCTCCGTCGGGAAATTGCCGAAGAGGTACTGTGAGGCAAGCTTCCAGTCGGGCATGCCAAGGCTTACCGCGGCGGCCACGACCAAAATCGTGGTCATGACGAGGCTAGGTAGTACGCGGCGCAGCTTCATTACGATAATTCCTCGCTCAGGAGCTTCCCAATCCTGAGGTGATGGCGGAGGCGGCCGGTGCGCCTATGAGCAGCAGCAGTGGGATTAGCATGCCTGCAACAGGGAGGGTAACAAGGATCTTGGCGCGTGCGGCCCTCATCTTGGCCTCGGCCAGGCGCTGCTGATAGATTGTTTTGGAGAGGCGGGTGAAAGTATCCCGCTCGCCAAGGCCGACGTTGGCATTGGCTGCGGCGTCGGCGACCATGCTGAACACGGGCATGTCATAGGCTTCAGAAATGAGCCGGTACAGTTCCACTGTGTTGTGATGCGGCGTCTTGATGATCTGTCGGTAGGCTCGGCGGTCGACTATGTACTCAAGATCGTTAGTGTCGACACACCGCGACAGGATACGAACGGCGTCTTCAAGTTGAAGGCCGCGACTGTCCGTCATTATCGAAACCAGCATCATCATGTCGCCAAGCGCCTTGCTTGCGTTCTCCCGCCGCTTCTTCACCTTGCTTCTCAAGTCGGTAATGACAGCCAGAATCGTCAGTATTCCGACGCCAAAGGCGGCGACCGGGGGCAGGCCGAACAGCCATTCCCCGCTTCGTGCATGTACAAAGACGTCGATGGCCAGACAACCGGCCGTGGTGACTCCCCCAAGCAGCACGGCCCTAGCCAGGAACCCCAGCGGACTTGCATTCTTCCCGGCTATCGCGAGGAAGCGAGCTAGGTCGAGCTCGTCCTGGAGCCGGCGGATCAAAGACGAACCTGAGGCGAGTTTTTCCAGCCGGCCACGCGGTGTGGCATAACCGCGGAGTGCGGCGAGACGCCGCCAAGCCCGGACGTCGTTGGGCGTGAAGGCGTCCATCCAAGCAAAGAGTCCGGCCCAGAAGGCTACTAACAGCACTACGGCTCCAGCATATGGGAGGAGACTAGCCACCGATATGCTCCTGCTGCTCGGCGAGTTTGCGTAGATTCCATCTCGTCCAGCCACGTGTCTTGACGATTAAGCCGAGCAACCAAACGAGGACGCTAAAAATGCCAATTACGCTGAGCAGAACGATGTTGCCCGTCCAGGTCTGGTAGTAGGTGCGGAAGGTGTCGACGCGCAAAATCATGACAAGCATGAATACCATCAGCCCCGACATGGCCATGGTCACGGCGCGTTGTTGGGTCAATGTGACCATGGACTCTTCCTCTACCTCCAACTGGGCGACTCCGATAGGCAGAAGAATGGTGTCGATCGATTCGATGAGTGCGTCGAGGCTGCGACTGCGTGCCCAAATCAACACTCCGCAAGCATATTCGACCACGGGTGATCGCGACCGCTGACCAGCCTCTACGATGTTGGCTACGATCGATCCGCCTTGTGCCAGGGGCGCCAGGACATGCTTGAGATCCTTGCCAGGATTGCGACCGATTTCCTGGAGTGCAGTGTCGAGAGATTGATTGCTGACCGCCATGCGGTCGCGAAGATCGCGTAGTCGTTCCAGAAAAGCCCGCTCCATTTTGATCCGGCGCGACGCCGAGCGTCCGGCGAGCAGGAAGCCCGAGGCCAACCAACCAATGAAAGGTCCGGCTATGTAGAGCAGGGCAATGTTGGACGAGAAGGCCAGGAGTTCACATGCGACACAGCAGCCTATACGAAAGGCAAGCCAGTACTTCCAGGGCCAACCAAGTCCTGCGGCGATGTCCTTCTGTGCTTCCAATCCGGGGAAGTTGCGTTCGCGAGACGGGATGCTGGTTCGCAACCTGCCCCAGTCGACCAAACACGCAGCAACACCGAGACCGCCGAGCAGCATGACGATGAATAGGACGAGGATCATGGAAGCGGAATCTCGTCGCTCCAGAGGAATGGGCGAATCCGCGGAGCCAGCCTCTGGAGGTTGCCCACCAACTCGGTCATCCTTTCCCAGCCTCCGGAATCGGTCTGCCGGTAGACCCACTTGTGATTGCCGCCCCGTTCGACGGCGAGGATCCCTGTGAGGCGCCGCTTGCCTTCTTGATTGGCCAGGTGGATGACGACGTGAATCGCCTGTTCGACGACACGCTTGGCCATCTTCTCGTTGCCGGAGAACCGGCGGTTCTCCATGACGTATTGCATGGCCTGGTCGACGGCGAGTTCGGCATCCTCAGCGTGAATAGTAGTCATCGAACCATCATGGCCTGTCATCAGCGCCTTACAGACGGCCGCCATCTCTTCCCCGCGAGACTCTCCCAGGATAATGCGGTCCGGCTGGAAGCGCAGAGCGTGCCGAACCAACTCGAACATGGATAGATGTTGGGCATCGGCATCAGAGCGGATGGACGGGATCGTAGATATTGCCGAGGTGAGCGAGTGCCACGGCGTTCCATCACCACGATCTTGGTCCAGGTGGAGTTCGGCGCCATCCTCGACGACAACGAGGTGGTCGGACTCGCTGACCATGCCGGCGAGCACGCGCAGCAGGGTCGTCTTGCCGGTGGATGTCCCTCCGGCGACCATGATGTTGGCCCGGCCTCGTACCAAGGCTTCGATGAACTTGGCTGTGGCATCGGGCATCACATGGCTGGACACGTAGTCGTCGAGCGTGCGGACCTTGAACCGAGCCGGCACGCGGATTGCGGCCTTGAGCCCGGCTTGACCCGAAACAGCAGGCTTCTTGGCGATGCACACGCGAATCACCGCGCCGACGTTGGCTTCGGCAATGGGCATGGCATCGGTGACCGACTGGTCGCCGGTGACGCCACGCAGGCGAATCACCTTGCGAAAGAACTCGATGCACTCATCGTCATTGTGGTACGGGCTGTTGCCGACCAGCGACAGCTTGCGGCCGACGGTCGACACGAGCCAGTGGTCGTATCCGAGGCATGTGATGTTCTCGAGATCGGCGCCGTAGATGAGCAGTGAAAGCGGGTATAGGTGCGACGCGAGAATCACGGCATTGCGTTTGGCAATCTCGCGATATTGTGCGTTGACGGCAAGTTCGGACACCACGGCCAGCGGCAAGCCCGAGGTTTGCGGCGATTCGATGGCGCGGGTAATGACCCGGTTGACGTCGTCAAAGAGACGTTCTTCGTGTGCTACCGAGGCCGGTTCTCCGCCGCGCATCTGGGCGACCTTGTCGGCGAGAATCTGCGCGACATCATGCTCCTCGGCCGGAATCGACGGCCAGGGGCTTACCGGGACGTTACTGGGATCGGAGGCGGCGGGGCGCGTGGGGACGGTGGTGGCGCTCACAGGTTCAGATCCTTACCAATGCCGGGCAATGTCATGGGAACGCCGCTGTCCCCCATTCGCGTGGCCTTGCGCTCGTCCCAAAGCCAGATGTCGCGGACCGGAAGGTCCGGGAGTTCACGCTCAATGCTCTCGATGATTTCCTTCTTCATCGCCCGACTGCGCTGGTGGCAGATGATGATCTCGCCATGGGGTGGACGCGCCACACGCAACACATTGATGCTGCGCGAGATCAGCGATGGGTCATCACGGATGACCACGAAAGCCCGGTGAAAGACTGCGCAAATTGCCTCGGCTCCGGCACGCGGCGAGCGCAAGCCCGGATGAGACAGCGGGTGACCAAGATCGGCAATCGTGATCTCGAATTCGTGGTCGCTTAGGCCTTCGAAGGCGGGCTGCAGTTTGCGAAGGCTGTCCGAGATCTCGTACCCGTAGCTGCTCTGCAAGCCTGGAACTACCGACAGGTTGGGTCGTTGGGGGACGACCAGGGCCTGGTCCGCCAACTCGTCAGGCATTGCCGGTCGATCTCCGAAGCAGTTGCCGATGCTGCGATCATCGTTCTTCAGATAGAGGGTGTCGGCGATCGTGCCACCCTCCATGTCACAGTCCACCAGCATGACGCGGCGTGTCTCCGCCAGCGTCCATGCCAGCGACGTCGCCCAGTAGGACGACGTCTGACCGGCCCGAGTCGTGTAGACGGCGATTAAGGTGCCCATGACTACGGGGTCGACGTGCTGGTGGGCACGGGCTGCGCTGAAGGTGAGCCGGACCCCTGCTGCGTGGTTGAATCCGAGCCGAGGAAGGCGGCCAGGCTGGAGATGTCGGTGTACTGAAGTACTGGAACAGGACCCGCAATCGTCTTGACCACGAAGACCTGCAGTTTCGAGGTGGTGTTGGGGGGAATGTGCATCCATCCGGAGCTAAGCAGCACGGGCACCAGAACGGTCAAGGATCCCGGCGCCACCGATTGCACCCGAATGGCGTGGGCCGCTCGCTGTGGTGGGATGAGAGCTGGGCATGAAGCATCGGGGGTCGTGCCCGAAGCGCAACCCATCCAAAGGTAGACGTCGATCAGATCGCCAGGTGCCACCGCCGGGGTGCCGGAGATTGTGAGGGTGAGGGGGACGTTCTGATTGAGCGGGATGAGGTCGTCGTCACGCACGATGTCGCCTTTCTTCAGGCTGTCCGCAAACTGGAGCGAGCCGTCGGGAGACTTGCTTGTGAAAGTGAAGTCACTCTGGGCGCCTCTGAGTTGGGTCTCCTCGACCACGGGCTTGTCAAACGCCGCCCCGGCGTTGACGTTGTCCTTGACCCTCCATACGTGGAAGGTTTGCGAAGCGTTTTTGCTGGCCACCAAGAGGAGGCCGATCAGTGCGGCGACGATGACGATGCTGAAAAAACTAATGGCGATCACACGGCGCCTGTCCATTATGCCTCCTCCGCTAGTCCAACATGCCCTGCGGGCAACGATTCTTGAAATGCCACAACAGCTTCCTTTACGACAACTTTCAATGGTGTTGGTCGTTCAAACCGGTGATTTCGAGGGGATCATACCAAGAGTGCCAAGCGCATCCAGGGCGCATTCGATCAGCCTTGCAGCAGGCCGAGCGGCTGCTGACGCTGGGGGAGTGCAGCGACGGGGACATCTTGCCCGTAGGGTGGGTGCCAGTAGAGGGCCACTACTTCAACTCGGGAAATCGAAGCCGGGCGACGGAGATGTGCTTCGAGGGTGCGGTGAAGTGCCCGGCGTTGCCGGAAGGGACGGCGCAGCCGTACGCCAACACCGCCGAGAGACGAGGCCAGGCGAATCGCCACCTGTCCGGGATCCGGGCCGATGGCAAACGCCGATAGCGAGACAAGGAACTGCAGGTTGGGCATGGATCGCAGCGTCAACCCGAGGCCGGCCATGGTCTGCGAATCGATGTTGGCCAGTGCGTTGTAGGCTCCTCGGAGCGGATCGGTTCGCTGCCAGCCGAATGTCTGGCTCTCGAGAGCCAGGTTGCGCTCGGTCGGGATCATATTGACGAGTGCCACATCTTCGGCGACATCAATCATCTGCGAGATGACCCAGCCGGGCTCAACCGTGCCACCACAATGATCGGCGATGGTCGAGGCCGCGATGTCTTCGACATAGGCTTGTTGACAGTGAACGCCGAGCATCACGCGCTCACCGCGCAGCCCCAGCAGATAGAGGCCCAGCGCACGTCCCGACGTCAACTGCCACAGGTCAGCGACAAGGCGCTCGGCGTCGGCCGGTGTAGGTATCGGGTAGGCTTCGACAAGATGCATCTGGCTCAGGTTAACCTTATCTGGCAACGAAGGACATTTGACGGACAATCTTGTGAAATCTGTGAACTCTTCCAGACACTTTCACGGTGGCCACAGGCTTAGAGTTTCACGCATACGTGTGCGGCTGTGGTTACGCATCGCCGTTTTGAGTATCGCCGGCCTCTTCCTGGCCGGTTTCATGGTTGTCTATGTCGGGATGCCGCTCTGGGCCCGTCACGAGTTGCTGCCGGCCGGCTCCCCGGCACCGTCAGTCCGTCTCTCCGACACCGGCGGTAAGACTGTAGACGTTTTCGCGGTGGCCGATGGTCGCCCTGTGCTCATCAACTTCTTCGACACGGAGTGTCCCGAGTGCCGTACCGAGGTGCCAACCCTTTGCCGGGTGGTCCGCGACCATCCTGAGATCTACATCGTGGGTGTGGAGTCCGCCGGTCATGGGGCGGTGGCCGTCAACTCGTTCCGGCGGGCCAACGGTCAAGGCTGTCTGGGCATCCCGCTACTCCTCGACCCCGGCCATCGGGTGACGGATGCGTACCAAGTAGCCGGTACACCGACTGCCTATCTGGTCAAGAACGGGCGTATCAGCGCCTCAGCGGTTGGTGCCGATGAGATCGGCGCGCTGGTGGGAAAGTGAGCGCGCCGTCAACGGGTGCCCGGCGAGCGGTCTAGTCGAGATATGCCTCAAGCTTGCTGCGTCGCGACGGATGACGCATCTTGCGCAGCGCCTTGGCTTCGATCTGGCGGATGCGCTCACGGGTGACGCCGAAACGCCGGCCGACCTCTTCGAGGGTGCGGGGATGCCCGTCTATCAGGCCGAAACGCAACTGAACGACGCGTCGCTCACGGGGTGTGAGCGTGTCCAGGACGTCTTCGACCTCGTTCGAGAGCATCGACAGCGATGCGGCCTCGACCGGTGCCACAGCACCCTTGTCCTCGATGAGGTCGCCCAGGTTGGAATCGCCTTCGTCACCGACGGGCGTCTCCAGTGAGACCGGATCGCGCGACACCTTGCGGATCTCGCGTACGCGCTCGGGCGTTAGACCGAGTTCCTCGGCAATCTCCTCGTCGTCGGGTTCGCGACCAAGTTCTTGGAGCAGGCGACGCGACACGCGCACCAGCTTGTTGACCATTTCGACCATGTGGACAGGTATGCGAATGGTGCGGGCCTGATCGGCAATGGCACGGGTGATGGCCTGGCGAATCCACCACGTTGCATACGTCGAGAACTTATAGCCGCGGTGGTAATCGAACTTGTCCACGGCGCGCATGAGGCCCAGATTGCCCTCCTGGATCAGATCCAAGAAGGGCATGCCGCGACCAAAGTACTTCTTGGCGATGCTGACGACAAGCCGCAGGTTGGCCTCGGCGAGGAGGTTCTTGGCCTCGTCATCACCGGCCTCGATGCGCATGGCGTACTCGACTTCCTGGTCCTTGTTGAGCAGGGCGACTTCGCCGATCTCCCTCAGGTACATGCGTACCGGGTCGTCGAGCGACGCGCCGGCGTCGACCAGCGCGAGCTTCTCGTCATCGAGTTCGTCGGCGGCATCTAGAGTTCCTTCCGCATCGCCGACGGTGATGCCCATGTCTCGGAAGAGTTGGAAGAGACGCTCGAACTGGTCGGGGTCGGCATCGATATCCGGAAACCCGCCGAGAATGTCGTCAGGGGAGAGTTCCCCGTGATCCTTACCCTTGACGATAAGTTGCTCTGCGATTTGGATCAACGGATCGCTCGCGGCTGCTGTCGCCAGTGCCGCCTGCTTGTTTCCCGACGCCATCAAGGTTTCCTCGCGCGCTTTTAGATGAGGCGGGCCACATCCCCACACCCCTGGGATTCTGGCAGCTTCCGTCACAACCAGGTATGAACCACTCGCCATGGCGTCGGCGATACTTGTCGCGTCATGCCTTGGTTCATGCGCCACAAGAGGCGCGCCGTTGCGGCTCGGAGTTCGTTTGCCGAGGGTGTCCTGGCGATTCCCGCTGGAACCACATGCCTGGCAGTGGGTTGCTCCAGCGCGGATGTCACGGCTTGCCACTATGTGGATGGCCGTGGGCGCCGCTGCGAGACGTACTGGTGCCCGGAGCATGTCCGCAGTGTCGCGTCGCAACCGTACTGTCCCAGGCATGCGGGCATCGTCATGGCGCTCAACCTCTCGGCCCGAAAGGGCCACCGTCCCGACATCGACAACCGTGCACCATCGCTGGCCAACTGGATCGGGAACGATATGGACTTGGGACTGCGCAAGATTCTTCGCGAGGTCCTGGACCGGCACGATGCCGAAACCATAGTCGTCGAGCCGATCTGCTATGTATTCCGGGCCGGCAACAGGGAGCATGCCTGGGAACGGACATGGACACTTGCCAACCATGCGGGCATTACGCTCAGGATCTCCATCGGCGTTGTTGAATCAGCCGATGCGGTGGTGCGCGTTCGAGTAGGGGAGCGAACCCTCGAGGAGGTGGTTCCTCCCTGGGTGGAGCATCATCGCAGGCGCGAGGGTCTCGATCCGCATACGGATCTGCAGGAGCGTCGCGAGTTCTACATTCACCTGTTCGATGTCATTGGCGAGGCGGTGGGGCAACAGCGTTGCCGCCGTCTAGGGCTTGACGGCGGGCCAACCGACATCTATCCGGACATCCCATCCGCGTCTGACTGATGCCCGGGCTTTTACCCTTGGGCTAGCCGCCGGTGTGCGGCCCGCAAGCGAGCCGTCGTGGCCTTAGCGCCGATGAAGGCCATGGCGGCGAATACGGGCAGGCCTTGGGGCTTGCCCAGGATGGCGATGTAGAGGACGCGAAAGCCGTCACGCGCCTTGACACCGGTCGCTCCCAGCAAATCGTCGAGTTCGAGCCGGAGCTGGTCGAGATTGTCCAGACCGCCGGCTTCAACCCGTAGCACGCACGCGTCAAGGAGCATGGCCGCAGTTGCCGTGTCCACCTTCTTGGGGGGGAAGGCCACATCGGGATCGTCTTCGATCTCGCCGAAGAGCGGTGCGGCCAACTTTGTGGCGTCGCGCAGTGTCACCATCCGTTCTTGGAGCAAAGGAACCAGTTGACGCCGGATCTCCTGGCTCGTGCCTGGCAGGTGGAATTCGAGGAGTTCGATGAGCCGGGAGGTATCGCAGCGGCGAATGTGGAGACCGTTGATGGCGTCAAGTCGCTTCGGGTCGAAGATTGCCGGGGCGGGATGAACCCTATCCAGGGAGAACCTGGCTACCAGCTCCTCGGGTGTGAAGAACTCTTCCTCTGTCCCCGACGACCACCCCAGCAGGGCCATCGCATTGACTATGGCCTCGGGTAGGTAGCCCATTTCGCCGTATTCCAGGATGGCAGGTGCGCCGCGGCGTTTCGACAGCTTGAGTTTGTCAGGCCCCAGGACGACTGGAACATGGGCGAATCGTGGCGGCTCCCAGCCCAGCGCCGCATAGAGCGCGAGGTGCTTTGGCGTTGAGGGAATCCACTCTTCGGCGCGGATCACGTGGGTGATTTGCATGAGGTGGTCATCGACGACGACGGCAAGGTGGTAGGTGGGGTATCCGTCCGATTTGAGCAGTACGGAGTCGTCGATGTCGGCGTAATCGAAGCTGACCTCGCCGCGGATGGCATCGCTCCAGATGCAACGGCCTTCGGGCATGCGCTGGCGCAGTACGGCGGGCATGCCGGCCTCACGCTGTGCAATGACCTCATCTTGGATGTGGAGGCAGTGCCGGTCGTAGCGGGTCGGGAGTTTGGCGGCCCTTTGGGCGTCGCGCATGCCGGCGAGGCGTTCAGGCGTACATGTGCACCAATACGCGGCGCCGCTTTTCGCAAGTCGTGCGGCATGCTCTTGGTAGTGTTCGAGACGCGAGGATTGGACGTAGGGGCCGTATGGCCCGCCGACGTCGGGTCCCTCATCCCAATTGAGCCCCAGCCAGGTGAGCGATTCGACTATCTGGGCTTCACTGCCGGGAATGAAGCGTTCCTGATCGGTGTCTTCGATACGGAGCACGAACTGACCACCCGTGGATCGCGCCAGCAGCCAGGCGAAGAGAGCGGTTCGGACCGAGCCCACGTGCAGAGCACCTGTGGGAGAGGGCGCGAAGCGCACACGTACGGCATCTGGAGCTTGAGGCATCACGTCGGCTTCAACGCGGCGCGAGCCCGATCAGCGCTACGAGGGTCCAGATAAACAGGGTGCCGATGACGATCGGAACGTCGAAGTGGCGCATTTCCACGCGCATCACCTTGACCGATCCCTTGGCAACGTACTCGGGCGCTACGGGAGATTGGAGATCCCTCTCCTCGCCTACGAGTTTGGTGGCGCACATCGCTACAACGATAACAATGCCGCCGGCGGCCACGGTGCTTGTCTCCGCCGGGCATCTGCGGACCGCGCTTCAAGGCACGTCGATTACGATGCTGTCTCGCCAGGCCCGCATCGTCTAGCGGTTAGGACACCAGCCCTTCAAGCTGGTAACCGGGGTTCGATTCCCCGTGCGGGTACGTCGGCCAATGGGCAGACTCATCCCAATCCTTTCTATAGACCAATCCCTTTCCGGCCTCGAAATGAGACAGGTCGACGGGACCCCAATCACTACGTCACGGGATTACCAGGGTTCCGTTCGGCGTCGGGCATCGACAACAGCGGTGATGACCAACTCTGTCCTGTCGGCACCGGTCCTATAGAAGACGCCTTGCGGCGGCACCGGCCAGTAGAGCCCAGCATCGCCGGAGACACGGCGTCCCAAGGAGTAGCCAAGCGCGGCCATCCATTCCACGCCTGAACCACTGCGGCGGCCTGAGCGGGCGCCCGGTTGACGAGCGCCTCCAACTGCACCAGCGCCTCGGGGCGCCAGACCAGCCTCAATGAACGTCGGGTGGAAGATCGACCCCCCAGGCCTTGAGCCGGTTCCGAACCTCGTCGTGAGGTACCAGCGTTCCGGTAGGCACCTGCCCGCTGTCGTACGCGCGGCCGGACTCCTCGAGATCCTTGCGAAGTCCGGGCTGCTCGCTCAGGATACGTTCGGCCTCGTCCTCGATCGGGTCATGCTCAGCGTGTATAGCCACGACCACAGGATACACCCCGCCTTCGACCCGGTTGACGCCGATTCAGGCCTGCGACGTGGGACTATGCGCCAAACGCGGGCTGCCATCCACTGGACAAGTCCGGCGACCGTGGGCACTACTCCTCAGTCGCCGAGCATCTGCGGAACCCCGGTCTTTCGGAGCGGCGATGGGCAGCTCTTGGCCGGACGGAAGTGGGCCGGGTTCTTTTCGTGGCTTTCGGTCGGCAAGGAGGTTCACTCCGGGTCGTGTCTGCTCGAGATGCAACCACCAAAGAGAAACGCCGCTTCCAACGACGTGGAGGCAAATAATCATGTCTAAGAGGCGGAGGAGGATGCCTTTTGGGCAACACATGAGTTGTCGGACGGCCTCGCATCTTCGAGTGAACCGTTCCCTGAAGACTTGCTGCCACCATCACGGCCGCGTACAAGCCCCGTGCTGAGTTCGTCCTGTCTTTCGAAGGCCGATCACCGACCCGTCCACGATCACCATCGGGGGTTCGTCTTGTGACAACGTAGGTAACCGAACTACAGGGCGCAGGAGGCTTCGTCGTACGCTGCCGTAAGATCCGCTCCCGGATCCTCGCCACAGGACGGACAATCGGGGCGGCGGCGGGCGGTGAACTCGCGAAACGTCATCTCCAGCGCGTCGAGGCAGAGCACGCGGTCGGTCAGAAGATCCCCCACCCCGAGGATGACCTTGAGTGTTTCAGCCGCCTGGAGAGTGCCCACTATCCCCGGCAGTACCCCAAGCACTCCGACGTCCGCGCAGGACGTGGTTTGCCCGGCCGGAGGAGGGACGGGATGGCGGCAGCGGTAGCACGTCGAGATTCCGGGAACCACGGTGGTCACCTGGCCTTCGAATCGGTAAACCACGCCGTCTACCACCGTCTTGCCGGCGTCGACCGCGGTGTCGTTGACGAGGTAGCGGGTGGCGAAGTTGTCGCAACCGTTGACCACAACGTCGTAGCGGCCGAGAAGTTCGGCGGCATTCGCGGGGCTCAGCCGCACCGGGTGTTCCACGACGTTTACGGCGGGGTCGAGTGCTTCCAGCGCCCGCCGCGAGGACTGCGTTTTCGAAGTGCCGATGCGGGCAGTCGTGTGTAGCACCTGACGATGGAGGTTGGAGCGGTCCACGACATCGGAGTCGACTATGCCGATGGTGCCCACTCCCGCCGCCGCCAGGTAGAGAGCGGCGGGCGAGCCGAGGCCGCCGGCACCGATGATCAGCACGCTGCTGTCAAGCAACTTGCGCTGACCCTTGGTGCCCACCTCCGGGAGCAGCAGATGACGGCTGTAGCGTTCTCGCTGCTCGGTGTTGAGCAGCGGAGCGCCCACACAGTCGTGGCCTTGCCGGCACCAGTCCGATAAGCCACCCGCCAGTGACGCCACGTCGAGATAGCCGAGTTTGCGCGCGACACGAGCGGCGGCCAGAGAGCGTGACCCGTGGGAACAGTAGAAGAGCAGCGGTGCCGACGGTTCGGGGACCAAGCCGCACAGCCGCGATTCCACCGTGTCGAGACTTACGTGTAACGCCCCGGGCAGATGTCCGGCCTCCCACTCGCCAGCGTCTCGGACATCAATCAGCAGCCAACCTTCCGGCGTGGGGTGCAACTCGGCGACGCTGATTTCGCGGATGTCACCCGCTTCCGCAGGGCGAGTCGATGCGGTCATGTCGTCGCCGGAACCCGATTTGCCCGGCCCAGGGCGTGTTCCAATGCGGCGAGGCTCCACCAGCAGGCGAGCCCCAGAGCCAGCGCCAAGGCCAGGTCGAACCGGAAACCAACGGCGCCCACAGCGAGTGCGAGGCACCACTCACGCCCACCTTTGAGGTCGCGGAGCAGACCGATATGCAGTCCGCCGGTGGCGATGAGCAATCCCCCCAGAATGGGCAGCGGAAATGCCGCCAGCGGGGCCGCCAGGCCCGCCCCGGCACACAACGCCAGAACCGTCGCGGCCAGTCCCATGACCAGTGGCGCGCCTCCGCTCCGGGCTCCGAAAGCGCGATGGGCGGTGAGACCTCCGGCGCCGTGGCAGACCGGCATTCCACCGATGGCGCCGGCGAGGAGATTGGTCGTCCCCATCGACACCGCCAGCCGCCCGGGACGTACCCGGCCCGCACGCGAGCCGAAATAGCTCTGGGCTGCGTCGGCGGTGGCGAGGCAGGAATTCGCCAGCGACAGCGGGAATTGGGGCAGCACCAGCACCACAAGGGCGGTCGAGAACGTCGTCCACGAGAGTCGCGGCAGGCGCAATGGCGACGGACCGAGTGCTGCCAGATGCCATCCCGAAGCCATCATCGCGGCCAGCCCGGCGCCCAGCACCAGGGCCAGAGTGATCGAACGGCGCCGCCACAACAGGGCCGCTGCCGCCACCACAATTCCCGGGCCCAGCAGCACTGCGACCGGCGCACGATGCTCGGTGAAGATGGCGGGCGGCTGGGTTAGCAGTCCTGTGCCCACCGACAACAGCAGCAGACCAACGGTCAACTGGACGCCCCGCACCAGGCAGCGCGGGAAGACCCTGGCGATGCGATCAATCAGTCCCAAGCCGCCCAGAACGAGGAATAGCACGCCCATGAGCAGGGCGGCGGCGGCGATGGTGTCCTGTCCCAGACCTTTGGCTACGGCGATGACTCCCACTGCCTTGAGTGGCTGCACGGGGATGGGCAGCCGGTAAGCGAAGGCGATAACGACCCCGAGCAGGCCGGCCGGTAGCAGCACGGCGGTGGGCGACAGCCCGTTGCGGACTATCAGAGCGATGGCGATGGGCACGAAGACACCGACATCGGCCACCGCGCCCGAGAGTTCCCGGTGGTCGAAACGGAAGCGGTCGCGATGCCGAGTGTCCTTGGGTTGCCAATCGCCGGCGGTGCCACCTATGATGGCGCCATGTCCGAGGCCCGCCCCGTCTGTCGCGCTGCCATCATCACCGTCAGCGACACCCGCGCCCGTAACAGCAGCGTCGGCGACGAAAGCGGGGATGTCATCGCGGCCTTCCTTCACGAGTTGCCCGCCGGCGTCCGCCACCGTGGCGTTGTCGCCGACGATGCCGCGGCCATCATCGCGATCACGCGCGAGCAGGTTGCCGGAGTCGATCTGCTCGTGCTCACCGGCGGCACCGGCCTGGGGCCGCGAGACGTCACCCCGCAGGCTCTCAGCGCCGTGCTCGACTACGAGGTTCCGGGCTTGGCCGAGGCCATGCGTCATGCGGGCCGGCACAGAACGCCACACGCCATGCTCTCGCGGCAGGTGACCGGCGTTGCCGGGCGTTGCCTGATCCTGGCTCTGCCCGGTAATCCTCGCGCCGTTGGCGAATCGCTTGAAGCCGTCCGGCCTGCTCTGCATCACGCCCTTTCGCTCCTGGCCGGAGGCGGTTCCGTACACGAGTCGCCCCGCTGAGTCGGCACTCGGGAAGCGTTGCCGGCCTCGTCTGGTGCGGCATCTGGACGTAGCAGCGCGCCGCTCTTGCCGCCCTCCTTGCGAAGAAGGCAAACATCGGTGATGGTCGCCCAGCGATCGACCGACTTGACCATGTCGATGATGGTCAGGCCGGCCACCGCCACCGCCGTCAGGGCCTCCATCTCGACCCCGGTGCGGCCGGCGAGGCGGACCGTTGTCGAGATGCGAACTCCCGGCAGAACTTCGTCGAGCTCGAGGCCGATCTCCACGTGCTCAACGGGCAGGGGGTGACAGAGTGGGATCAGTTCCGCGGTGCGCTTGGCGGCCATGATGCCGGCCACGCGCGCGGTGGCCAGAACGTTGCCCTTGGCGATGCGGTCAGCGGCGATGAGCTCGAGTGTCGCCGCCTTACAGACAACGCTGCCGGTGGCGGTGGCGCTGCGCAAACTGGGAGTCTTGCCCGAAACATCGACCATCTGCACGTCGCTGGCGGCATTCAAGTGCGACAGTGATTGGCTCATGGGACTGAGGCCTCGCTCACGCAGCGCGCGTCAACCCAGCACGTCTGGGCACCGCGATGTTCACGCTTCCAGATCGGCACGCGGCGCTTCAGTTCCTCGATCGCGTCGCCGCAACCACGCAGTGCCGCAGCCCGATGTGGCGCGGCCACGGCGATGACAACACTGGTGTCGCCGACCCGCAACGAGCCCACCCTGTGGATGATGGTCACGGCACCGATGTCGCCGCGACCGCGCAATTCCTCCGCGATGTTGCGCAGTTCGAGCAAGGCCATGGGCTCGTAGGTTTCGTAGTCGAGCCTGTCCACCGCGCTACCCTCATTGTGATTGCGGACCCGGCCGACAAATGTGGCTACCGCGCCATCCTCGTCCGAGGCCACGCTGGCGAGCATCTGAGCGACGTCGATGGGCTCCCAGGTTATCGCGACGTGGACCAGTTCGTCGCTCGAACTACCGCCCGCCACCGGGGGGATAAACGCGACAGTGTCGCCGGGCGCAAGCGCCGCCTCCCACTCGCAGTAGGTGAGGTTGACGGCCGGCCGCACCCACTCGCCCATGGTCGCTGCATCGGGATGGCTGGCGACCACCGCCTCCCAAGCCGCCCGCACGTTGGCGCACGGTTCGATGTGCATTTCGCGCACGCCGGTCACATCGCGCAGAGGTCCGAAGAAGAGGACGGCTACGGTGTTCCCCATGGCTTCAGCCTCCGATGTATGACATGGCCACCCGGTCGGCGCTCGCAGTGAGCGCTGATCGTGTATCCGAGTAGCGGTCGCCACGCGCTTGCCAACACTCGGCTATGGCCCGGTCGAGCGCTTCATCATAAGCGCCGGCGCGCAGCAGTTCTCTGAGATCGAGGCCGGCGGCACCGGCAAAGAGGCAGGTGTAGAGGCGTCCGTCGGCACTCAGGCGGGCGCGGATGCAGCCGCCGCAGAAAGGCCGACTGACAGATGTGATGAGGCCGAACTCGCCGCCACCGTCGAGAAAGCGGTAGCGGCGGGCCACCTCTCCTGGGGCCTGAGCGCACTCCTCGGCCGGGTGCACCTGCGTGATGCGCTCCAGGATCTCCTGGGCGGTGACCACCTCGTCGAGACGCCAGCCGCTGCTGCCGCCGACGTCCATGTACTCGATGAAGCGGACCGTCAGACCATCGCGGCGGGCCAGTTCCACAAGTTCGAGGATGCCGGTGTCGTTGGTGCCGCGGCGGACCACGCAGTTGAGTTTGACGGCCGCAATCCCGGCGGCACGCGCTGCGGCAATGCCCCCCAAGACGGCATCCAAGGGCACCTTGGATGCGCTCATGGCGGCGAAAACCGCGGGATCCAGCGAGTCCAGGCTGATATTCACCGAATTCAAACCCACGTCGTGGAGACGCCCGGCCCAGCGACCGAGCAGAGCGCCATTGGTGCTGAGACCGAGACGCTGCAGGGGCAGCCCGGCCAGCGCGGCCACGATGCCATCGACATCGGGCCGTAGCAAGGGTTCCCCGCCGGTGATCCTGATTCGGTCCACGCCCATGGCAACGAAGACGCCCGCCAGGCGGGAGATCTCGCTGACGCTGAGCAGTTCTCCGCCGGCCAGGAAGCGGTGCCCCGCCGCATAGCGTTCGCGGGGCATGCAGTAACGGCAGCGGAAGTTACATCGATCGGTGACCGAGATCCGCAACGCGCCGAGTGGCCGGCCGCAACGATCTTGCACAGCCGTTGGGATCAGGTTGAGCGTGCCGGTGTTCATCGCAGTGGGATCGCCTCGACGACCGTGCCAGGACCGGCCTCGGCAGTCTGCTCGTCGAGCACCAGCAGGCAGTCGGCCCTGGCCAGCGAGTGGAGCATTCCGGAACCCTGCGACCCGGCCGAGCGGCCGATGGCCATGCCACCGGGGCCGTCGGCGAGCACACCTCTCACATAGGCGCGCAGACCGACGGGCTTGGCCATCGCCTCGGCGAGATGGACGTGCAGCCGCCGCCGCTGGAGCGCCGCAGCGCCCTGGAGGGCGCGGATGGCGGGGCGGCCGAAGAGTTCGAAGGTCACCGAACTGCTCACCGGGTTGCCGGGCAGGCCCAGGTAGGGAACTCCTCCGAGCCGGCCGATGAGCAGCGGCTTGCCAGGCCGCATGGCGATGCGCCAAACGCCTACCGACCCCAGGTCATCAAGTACGGCGCGGACGTGGTCGTGGTCGCCCACGCTCACCCCGGCGCTGCTGATTATCAGGTCGTAGCCGGTGGGGGCCTGGATGTGTTCACGGATGGTCTCAGGGTCGTCGCCGGCAATGCCCAGCATCACCGGCTCGCCGCCCGCCTCGATTACCGCCGCCGCTAGCATGGGTGAGTTGGCATCGGCGATCTGGGACGGTCCACAGGCGGAGCCTGCCGGGACCAACTCATCACCGGTGGCCAGGATGGCCACGCGCGGGCGGCGATGGACGAGCAGACGTTCCCGGCCCAATGCCGCGGCCACACCGACATCAATGGCGGTCAGCCACCGGCCCGGTTCGAGGACGATCTCACCGGCGGCGATGTCCTCGCCGCGGCGGCGCACGTTGGTGCCAAGCGCCACGGGCGCCGATACCGCAATGGTGCCGCCATCGCGCCGCACGTCCTCCTGGCGGACCACGGTGTCGGCTTCCTGTGGCAGCGCCGCTCCGGTCATGATCCTGACAGCCGTGCCGGGCTCAAACTGCGGCGCCGGATGCCCGGTTCTGGCCTCACCCCGCACGGGCAGGACTGCCGGCGCCTCCGGGGTTGCGCCCCCGATGGCCGAGGCCTGCAGGGCATAACCGTCCATTGCCGAGTTGTCGAAGCCGGGCAATGGCGTGGCTGCCATCACCGGCTCGGCCAGGACGCGTCCGGCTGCCGCGCCGATCGGCACCGGCTCGGCGGGCAGCGGTGTGATCGTCTCCAGGAGGTGGCGCAGGGCGGTGTCCACGCTGGTGACTGCGGCTTCCGCAGGTGAGCTAGTCTTGGTCAACGTGCACACCACCGAAGTCGTGCCGAGCGATGGGCTCACCGGCCTGCTCCTCTGCGGCGGGTCGAGCCGCCGCTTTGGACGTGACAAGGCGCTGGTGCGTGTCGGCGCCACCACCCTGGCGGAGCGCGCGGTCATGCGACTGCGGGCCGCGTGCGATCCGATCATCCTCGCCCACGGCGACCGCCACCTTGACGTGGAGGGCTGCCTTGGGGTTGTTGACGCCGTTGCTGATGCGGGCCCGCTCGGCGGCTTGGTGGCCGGCCTCGAAGCCTCGCCCCACCCGCTGCTGGCCGCCGTCGCCGTCGACATGCCCTTCATCGACGCCGCACTTCTGACGCTGCTGGCCAGCAGTTGCGCTGGCTTCGATGCCGCCGTACCGGTGACCGAGCGTGGGCCCGAGCCGCTGCACGCGGTGTACTCGCGACCGGTCGCGCAGGCGGGCCGCCGGCTGGCGGCGCGTGGCGAGCACTCTCTGCGTGCGCTCTTGGGCGACCTTCACGTTTGCTACGTCCCCGAAGCCGCTTGGAGAGATGCCTGGGTCTCGCCGCTTTTCGCCCTCAACCTCAATTCTCCGGCGGACCTGGGGGCACTGGGGCCGGCGGCCGGCTCGTGAGCTCCAGGACTGCTTGGCGGGCCTCGTTCAGAGCCGTGGCCTCAGCCACTCCGGCGACGCGACGCGCTTCCACGTAACGGCCGATCAGGTAGGTGGCCAATGGTGCCTGCTTGCGTTCGGAATTGTGGGCGACTTCACCCGCGATCTCCAGGAGCAACTCCTGATCCGGCGCGGACGGTTCCCCCTCCGTGCATTCAAGGCGCGCCGCCAATTGCCAGAGCAGCGTCGATTCGCCGTCCATCAATTCTCCTCCGTCGGTTCGAGCGGGGCGGGTTGTGTAGGGTCAGTTGCCCCGCTCGTTGAGATTCTTGACCGCGCCGCCGACTTCGTCCTTGACGTCGCGGCCGGCACTGCGGAACTCGCGGATCCCCCGGCCCAATGCCGAGCCGATGTCCGGGAGCTTGCCCGGGCCGAAGATGATGAGAACCAGCACCAGCAGAATGCCCACCATCCAGAGATGACCAGTGGAAATCATGCGCCGGACGATAGATGACCGCAGGGGTTTGTCGCCAGGGCCATTCGTCAGTGTCTCGGTGTTATCACGTACACCGAAAGCTATAAGGTGGTAGGGCCGTTTGGCCCTTACGTTTGACACGGGCTTACGACAGGCGTTCTCGGCACAGAACCCGGGTTTATCCAAAGATATAGGACCGTAGGGTCCTTCGACCCTTACGTAATTAACTCGCCTTCTCGTAACGTGCGGCAGGAGTTCGGTGACGACTCGACGACTCATATATCCCGTACGCCGCTGAGAAGAGGGTGTTCCAGATGACTACGCAGTTGTTCAACTCTGTTTGGGGAGCACGGCATCATGGGTGAATTGCAACCCGAGGGCGCTACCGAGCCAACTCAGGAGGTTGATGAGTCGGCCAGCCGCCGCGACTTCATCGCCAAGGTCGGATCGGCGGTTTTTGGCGGCGTCGTGCTCGCCGGCATCGGCCTCGCCCAGCGCGGTGCCACCGATGTCCTGGCCACCGGCGTGGCGTCGGCGACAGATGGACCGGCGCCGCCATTCCATATCGCCACCCAGGCCAGCGAGGACGTCCTCATCAAGATGCAGCGTGAACTGAGCCGCGCTCTGGCCAAGACGATGGATCAGCGCCGCTGGGGCATGGTCATCGACACGCGCAAATGCATCGGCTGTTCGGCCTGCACCGTCGGCTGCGTCATGGAAAACAAGCTGCCACCGGGAGTCGTGTACAGGCCGGTCCTCCAGACCGAGGTGGGCACCTACCCCGATGTGACGCGCAAGTTCATCCCGCGTCCCTGCATGCATTGCGACAACCCACCATGCGTGCCAGTCTGCCCGGTGGGTGCAACCGGAAAGCGGTCCGACGGCATCGTCTACATCGACTACGACCGTTGTATCGGCTGCCGCTACTGCATCACCGCCTGCCCCTACCAGGCGCGAACCTTCGACTTCGGCGGCAAGTGGACCGATGGCGCGGCTGGAGGCTCGGACGGCGCCCTGGCGCTGGAGTCCGGGCGGGAGTACCAGGATCCGCCCAACTTCGAGTACGGAGAATCGTGGACCCGGCCCCGCGACGGGGTGCTGGCCGGCACCGCGCCCCACAGCCCCATCGGCAATGCCCGCAAGTGCCACTTCTGTGCCCATCGGCTTGCCGAGGGAATGCTGCCGATGTGTGTGAGCACCTGTGTCGGCCGCGCCACGTTCTTCGGCGATCTCAATGACCCCGAATCATTGGTTTCGGAACTGGCGGCCGGCGCCAATGCCACCCGTCTCAAGGAAGACATGGGCACCGAACCCAAGGTCTACTACCTCGCATGAGGAGCCAGCAAATCGTGAAGCGCGCAATTCTCTGGACACTCTGGATCTGCATCGCCGTTGTCGGCGGCATCGGCATCGTGGAGCGCTTGATATCCGGTCATGACCTGGCCGGCTACACCAGCTACGTCCCGTGGGGGCTATGGGTAGCCACCTACATCTACTTCATCGGCCTCTCGGCCGGAGCGTTCCTGCTCTCGAGCATGGTGTACGTCTTCAAAGTGCGCCGCCTGGAGCGAATAGCCAAGCTGTCGCTGTTCGTTGCCGTGATCACCCTGGTGATGGCACTGCTGACCATCCTCTTCGACATCGGTCACATGGAGCGGTTCTTCTTCGTCTACATCCATCCCCAGTTCCACTCGATGATGGCCTGGATGGTGTGGCTGTACACCGCCTACTTCCTGCTGTTGCTCGGCGAAATGTACTTCGCGCTCCGGCGCGACGTCGTCGCCGCGGCTACAGACGGCGGTTCGGGCCACCGGGTGGTGTCGTTCCTGGCGCGCGGCCGCACCAAGCCGCTCTCGACTGCCGAGGTCGAGCGTGACGACCGGGCGCTGCGTGTCCTGGGAACCATTGGGGTGCCGCTGGCCATCGCCTTCCACGGCGGCGTTGGCGCCCTTTTCGGAACCGTGGCGGCGCGGGTTGTCTGGCACAGCCCGATCTATCCCATCCTGTTCCTCACCGGTGCGCTGGTATCCGGTGGCGCGCTCATGACCTTCGTGGTTGCATTCCTGTGGCCGCGGCGCGACCGTGACTGGCGTGAGCTGATCGTCTATCTCGGCCGCATCGTGCTCGGCCTGGTGCTGCTCGACGTCCTCCTGGAATGGGCCGAGTACTCCATCCCGCTCTGGTACGGCGTGGGATCCGAGGTGGAACAACTCAAGAACATGCTCTTCGGCTCTTACTGGTATGTTTTCTGGATATTCCACGTCGCCATGGGCGTGATCATTCCGGTCTACCTGCTGGTCCGCTACCGCGGTCCGCGGGTGATCGGAGTGGCATCGGCGCTGGTGGCCGCCAGCTACCTGGCCGTGCGCCTCAACCTGGTCATCCCGGGATTGGTGACGCCCGAACTCAAGGGTCTGGAAACCGCATACCTCAGTGACCGGCTGAGCTACACATACTTGCCGACACTGTTCGAGTGGCAGGTGGTCATCGGGGTCGCCGCCCTGGGGACGGCGCTGTTCTACCTCGGATACCGACACCTGCCTCTGGTCCGTGAGAGCGGCACAGGCATTGGGGGGATCGCGTCATGAGAGTCACGCGCCGTACCGCGCTCAAGATGGGGGCGGGGACAGGAGGTGCAGCGCTGCTGGGCCCGGCGGGCCTGCAAATTCTCAACCTCATCGGCGAGACCGGCGAGGCGGCATCACCATACGAACTGGCGAGGCCCGAGAACATCGTTCCCGCGCTCTGCCTCCAGTGCAACACGCAATGCACACTGAAGGTGAAGATCCAGAACGGGCTAGCCGTCAAGCTCGACGGCAATGCCTACAGCCCCTTGAACCTGCAGCCGCAGCTTGGCTACGACACTTCTCTGGCCGATGCCGCCAAGGTCGACGGCGCGATCTGCTCCAAGGGGCAGGCCGGCATCCAAACCCAGTACGACCCGTACCGCCTGCGCAAGGTACTCAAGCGCGCCGGCCCTCGGGGCAGCGGTAAGTGGAAGACGATCTCGTTCGACCAGGCCGTTGCCGAGATCGTGGACGGTGGCAAGCTGTTCGCCGACGCCGGTGAGGCACGAGACGTTGCCGGGTTCAAGGATGTGTTCGTGCTCCGCGATGCCAAGGCCGCCAAGGCTATGGCCGCCGACGTCGACAACATCCGTGCCGGGAAGATGACGGTCGCCAATTTTGCCAGCGCCCACGCCGCCAATCTCGACACCCTCATTGATCCCAAGCATCCCGACTTCGGTCCCAAGAACAACCAGTTCGTGTTCATGGGCGGCCGGGTGGCGCCGGACCGCGAGTTCTACGCGCAGCGCTTCACCAACGGTGGCCTGGGCTCGGCCAACTGGTTTGCCCATACCACCATCTGCGAGCAGGCCCACCATGTGGCCTTCCAGTACGCCACCGCGCAGTGGGTGGCCGATCCTGTCACCGGCCAGTTTAGCTGGTCCAAGGACAAGGCCATCAACCACATGAAGCCCGACTACACCAAGTCGGAGTTCGTGATCTTCTGGGGAACCGGAGCTTTCGAGGCCAACTTCGGACCGCCCTCGCTGGCCCCGCAGATCACCCAGGCGCTGGTTGACGGTGGCCTCAAGATTGCCGTCATCGACCCCCGTCTCTCCAAGACCGCGGCCAAGGGTTGGTGGATACCCGTCAAGGCGGGCGGCTCGGCCGACAACGCCCTGGCCATGGGCATGATCCGCTGGATCATCGAGAACAACCGCTACACCGAGAGCTTCCTGCGCCCGGCCAACAAGGCCGCGGCGGTGGCGGCGAAAGAGCCGTCTTGGACCAACTCGACCTGGCTGGTCAACACCGCCAACGGCGCGCTGGTGCGCGCCGCCGATGTTGTTGCCGGCAGCAGCAAGGATCACTTCGTGGCCTCGGTCAACGGTGTGCTCACCGAGGTGGATCCCGACGATGCCACCAACGCCTTGGTCGGCGACCTCGACGTCACCACCACCGCCAACGGTCTCAACCTAAAGACCGGCTTCACCCTGCTCAAGGAGGCCGCCTTCGCGCAGACGCTCGACCAGTACGCCAAGACCAGCGGTGTGGGGCTTAAGACCCTAGTCAACCTGGCCACGGAGTTCACCAGCCATGGACGGCGGGCGGCGATTGACTTCTATCGTGGCCCGATCAAGTACTCCAACGGCTACTACACCGCCCAGGCCATCATCCTGCTCAACGCACTGATCGGAAACATCGATCACCAGGGCGGCCTCATCGCCGGCGGCGGCGGCTGGGATGCCAAGGGTGCCAAGCCCGGCCAGCCCTTCCCCATGGCCAAGCTGCACAACGGAGCGCTGACGCCGTTCGGCGTCAAGCTCACCCGGGAAGCCAGTGGTGCGTATGAGAAGTCGACGCTGTTCGCCAAGGATGGCTACCCGGCCAAGCGGCCGTGGTTCCCCTTCACCTCGGATGTCTACCAGGAGATCATCCCGGCAGCCAACGCCGGCTATCCCTATCCGGTCAAGATCCTCTGGCTGCACTACGGCACGCCGGCCTACGCCAATCCCTCAGGCCATCTGCAGATCGAGATGCTGCAGGACACCCAAAAGATTCCGCTCTTCATTGCCACCGACATCGTCATCGGCGAGTCGAGCATGTATGCGGACTACATCTTCCCCGACCTGGCCTATCTGGAGCGCTGGGGCAATCCGCTCGGCACCAGCCCGGTTACAATGACCAAGCTGACCAAGCTGCGTCAGCCGGCGGTGGCTCCGGTACCCGAGATCGTCAAGGTAGGCGGCGAGGCCATGCCCATCGGCATGGATTCACTGATGCTGGCCATCGCTCAGCGCCTCGGCGCGCCCGGCTACGGCAAGTCGGGCTTCGCCCCGGGCCAGGACTTCCAACGGCCCGAGGATCTCTATCTCAAGATGGTCGCCAATGTGGCGTGGGGCGACCAGGCCGGCGACGCTGCGGCCGACGCCGACGATGCGGAACTCGCGGTCTTCAGCCGCAGCCGCCGCCATCTGCCGCCGGCGGTGTTCGACGCAGGCAAATGGAAGGCGGCGGTGGGTGACGCCAACTGGCGCCGGGTCGTCTACGTGCTCAACCGCGGCGGGCGTTTCGAAGCCGCGGCCAAGGCCTACCAGGGCGACGCCATCGGTCATCCCTGGGGCAAGCTGTTCAACCTTTACGTCGAGAACGTCGGCAAAGGCAGGCATTCCATCACTGGCAAACAGCTATCGGGGGTTCCGATTTCCCAGTCCCTGCAACACTTCGACGGCACCCCGCTGGTGTTCCCCGCGGAGTATGACCTCAGCCTCATTACCTACAAGGAGATCTTTGGCGGGCAATCGCGCACGGTTGGTAACTACGCGGGTCAACTGGCGTTGATGCCCGAGAACTTCGTGGTCCTCAACTCCGTTGATGCCATGCGCCTGGGGCTGTCCGATGGCGACCTGGTCAAGGTTACATCACCATCGTTCAGTGGCGAGTTCAACGTCGGCCCTGGCCAGGAAGTGATGAAGGTGCAGGGCAAGATCAAGACCATTGAGGGCCTGCGCCCCGGCACGGTCATGATCTCTTCGCACTACGGTCATTGGGCCTATGGATCGCGCGATGTCGTGATCGATGGCACCACCATCAACGGCGAGGCTCGCCGCGCCAAGGGCCTGGCCCCCAACGCGGTGATGGCGGTCGACGCCTATCTCAAGGACCTATGCGTAACCGACCCGATCGCCGGAGACTCCGCGTTCTTCGGAACGGGAGTGCGACTAGTCAAAGTGTGATCGAGGCCGGACGCGGCGATCTCGTCGCCATCGATTGTGGTGACGGCGAGATCCGCTGCGTCGCGGCCGTGCTCGATGACATCGCTGCCTGGTCGGCTCGTGCCTATCCCGTCGAGGCCTGCGGTGTACTCCTCGGCGAGAGGGCTGAGACTTTGCCGGTGTTGGCAGCCACGCTGGCGGCCAACGTCGCCGGTCCAGAGGCGGAGCGGCGCTTCGAAATGGACCCAGGGTCGATTGTCTTCGCGGAAATTCGTGCCCAACTCATGGGACTCGAGGTGGTCGGCTTCTGGCACAGCCACCCGGGCGGGACCTTGGCACCATCCGCGCTCGACAGGGAACTGGCGTGGCCGGGGTTCGTGCAGTTGATTTGCGCCGTATCGTCAAGCGGGACTGGGGACTTCGGCTGGTACCGAGCGCCTGCGCAGTCACCTACCTATGCTGCACCGCTGCGGGCTCCGTCCCGTTGATGTCGAGCGCTCCCCCTGGACTACCGCCGTATCGTGGCATGACCCTCGCCTACCGGCAGGGGCTCGCTTTTACCCGATGGCACCTCTGCTCACGATGCTCACTCAGAGTGTCGTAGCCATCCTCATCTAGAGTGGCGGTCTACAAGTGGTGGCCGAGCCGCGCTGGCCGCAATCTCCTCCGATGCGGCCGACAGGCCGACACGTAGCCGCCAAAGGCTGAATAAACGCCTTCGCTCTGGCTCGGCAAAGGCTGACGACCGGCCCATCCACCATAACCATCGGGGGTTCGTTTTGTGACAACGTAGGGGTACTCGCTACGCTCGCACCCGCACGGGGTGCCCCTTTGCTTTTACAGGGGAAGGTCTCCTTCCCCTCGCACGTCCGGCAAAGCCGGCCGCGCTCACCCCATCCTGGTGCGGGTACCAAGCCTCTCCAGCATGATCCCTTAGACTTGCCGGTTATGTCGTGGCTTAGTCGCATCTTCGGCGGCGCCGGGGCGCTGGCGGATCCTCCTCTGCCGAGAAATGCGGTGGTCATCCCTGATGACATTGCCGCAGCGCTCATCGCCGGCTTTGGCGACCTCGGCAGTGCGGTCGAGACGGCGCTTCGCGCTCATCTGGCGGCCGAAGCCAAGTTGGCCGCGGCGCGGGGCGATGGGATTCCCTTCTGGCTGCAGCGCGATGCCGCTCAGGTTAGCGACATCGAGGACGAGTTGCGCGACCGGGTCACCCAACGGCGAACGGGCGAAACCGAGAGTTGAACCTGAAGTCGCGCCCCAAGCATCCGTTGCGGCGCCTTGGCGCCGCCGTCTTTGGTGTGGCTTTGCTGCTCGTATACGGCACGCTCGGCTACGTCCTCATCGAGCATTACTCCGTCTTGGACGGGCTGTTCATGACTGTGATCACAGTCACGACTGTGGGCTATGAGGAGGTTCACAAGCTCGACGCCGCCGGTGAGATATTCACCATCAGCGTCATCATCTTTGGGGTTGGCGGATTTCTCTACACTTTCAGCGTTCTCGTCGAGGCGATATCGAGCGGTAACTACCGCGAATACCGGAGGCTGCGCAAGTTGGAGGCCACGATTCGGGAGCTGAGTGATCATGTCATTGTTTGCGGCTATGGCCGTACTGGCACGCAGGTTGTCAAAGAACTCCAGGCTCTGCGTCAGCCGTATGTGGTGGTCGAGATCAATGATGCGCCCCTTGCCGATGCCGTCCGGGCCAACGAACCCCACATCGTCGGCGACGCGACGTCTGGCGAGGTTCTCGAAGCCGCCGGCATCGACCGGGCGCGGGCACTGGTGTGTGCCGTGGACAGTGATGAACGTGCGGTCTACATCGTGCTGACGGCCCGTTCGCTCAACTCCGACATCTACATCGTGGCGCGTTCGGGACATACCGGGGCACATTCCAAGATGCGTCGTGCCGGTGCAGACCGGGTTGTGAATCCATACCTGCTCAGCGGTGAACGCCTTGCCGCTCTGGCCATGCAGCCCGCGGTCGTCGATGCGCTTGACATGGTGCGCAGCGGAGTTGCCGCCACCATGCGCATCGAGGAGATGATGGTGTCCCCGGGTGTCGTTGCCACGGATGCGGCGGCGCTCAGGCGTTCGGGCTCAACGCTGCTGGCACTGGGTCACGACGATGGCAGCATGGTGGTGGGACCGATCGATACCGAGACGGTCATGGCCAACGACATCGTGGTGGCCATGGGCACGCGCGAACAACTCAATACTTTGGCGACGATGTTGCGGCCTGCCGTTCCGGTTCGTTAGGAGACGAAGCCATGCGTGCGCTGGTCTTCACCGACTTCGATCACGTTGAAGTGGACGACGTTGCCGAGCCGCAGATCGAGGAGCCCACTGACTGTGTGGTGCAGGTGACGCGCACCGCGATCTGCGGCAGCGATCTCCATGTGGTTCACGGTCGCATTCCCGGTGTTGTACCGGGGACGGTTCTAGGGCATGAGTTTGTCGGCGTTGTCGACAAGGTCGGGGCCGGAGTCCAGCGCTGGCACGAGGGCGATCGGGTGCTGGCGTCGTTCATCATCCCCTGCGGCGACTGCTGGTACTGCCGGCATGGCTTCTTCAATCGCTGCCCGGAGTGCCGGGTCTTTGGCTATGGAGCCTTCTTCGGCGATGTTGCCGGTGCCCAGGCCGAGCGGGTGCGCGTTCCCAACGCGGACATCTGCCTCCATGCGCTCGATCCGTCGCTTGGCGACGAGCAGGCTCTCTTCGCGGGCGATATCTTCACGACCGGTTACGATTGCGCGGTCGAGGCACGCATCGAGCGGGGCGAGACCATCGTTGTGCAGGGCTGTGGTCCGGTCGGTCTCATGGCCATTCAGGCTGCTCTGACATTCTCTCCGGCGACCGTCTATGCAATTGACACGGTGCCGGATCGGCTGCAGAAGGCGAAGGAACTGGGTGCCCTGCCGGTCGATGCCGCCAAGGTCCACGTTCCGTCCTTCATCCAGGACGCGACTGACGGTCGCGGTGCCGACGCCCTGCTCGAGTGCGTCGGGGCGATCCCTGCTTTGCTGGGCAGCATCGACATCGTCCGTCCTGGCGGCAGGATCAGTGTCATCGGCGTGTACTCCGAGCCGGAGATCGAACTGCCGCTCAACGTCATGTTCGTCAAGGGTCTCGACCTCAAGTTCTGCGGCACAGCCAACATCGTGGGGCGCTGGGACACCGCATTGCAGCTAATTCGCGACGGCGTTGCCGACCCTGCCGCCATCATCAGTCAGCGTTTGCCGCTTGACGCCGCGGCGCAAGGTTACGAACTCTTCGAATCGCGCGCGGCGTTGAAAGTAGTGCTGACTCCCTGACGAGCGACCTTCACTCAGGCTGTGAGCGCCTCGATCTCTTCGAGCATGGCGTGGATTTCGGGCTCGGCAAAGTGCCGGCGTGCCGGTTCGAGTCGATCGATGAGACGGTCAGCCAGGGCCGACTTCGCGTCCATGGGGTGGAGACTGCCGGCAGCGAACGCTGCCTCGACCTCGCTGTAGTCGGCGAAGGTGATGGGGCCGCCGTTGTCGGCGGCGCGTTCTACGTGGAACTCGGTATCGCCCAGCCCGAAGACAAGATGGTGGATCCAGTCCAGAATCGGATTGAAGGTGATCTCGCCGGGCGGGCAGAACGCTTTGAAAACCTTCTTGCGGATGACGTCGGGTTCGTCATGGATGAAAACCGCGGAGTTGGGGTTTGACTTGCTCATCTTCATGGCGGTGAGGACGTAGCCCTGAGTCGGTTCGGGGATGGGCCACACCGGCGGTTTGGAGAGGCCGAGGATGAGTGGGTGATGCACGGCCAGCGGCTTGATGACCCGGCCGTTGTTGTCGCGCAGGGCGTTGACTGGCATCTGGGAGGCGACGTCACGTGCGATTACGTGCGCTTTGCGCTGATCCATGCCGGCATGGGCGAGGTGGATGCCGAGCGCAAAGATGTCGGCCGCCTGCATGGCCGGATACATGAGCTTGGCGAAGTCGACATTGTCGCCCTCGCCACGGCCGAGGATGGTGATCGAGCGCTGCATGCGTGCCAGCGTTGTGTGCTTACCAACCCCGATGACCGTCGCCCAATAGTCCGGGTGGTTGGCATAGAAGTCCGATGCCACCACGAATTCGACGGCGTCGGGATCGCCTCCGACACACATGAGACCGGCGCGCATACCTTCCGTGAAGTAGCCGGTTGCGATGCGGTGGATGACCTCGGGGTTGCCTCCGAGCTTGTCGTTGATCCAGGTGTGCCAGTCGGCGAGCAATACGTTGCAGTGGATGCCCGCCTGCATGAAGTCGCGCATCTTGCTGGCGGCGACAAGACCGGTGCCGAGATGGACTCGGCCCGAGATCTCGAAGCCCAGGTAGTGGTGCAGCGGCATCCCCGAGTCGAAGAGGGCTTCGAGTTCGTTGTGTGTCAACAGTTCCGCGGTGTTCCGCGAAACCAGCTCACAGCGTTGCGCGGTCGTCAGCGCCACTAGGAGCGTGTCCCAGTAATGCACCGCCGATGGGCCGCACCGGCCGCCGAGGTCAAGGAGGCGCCCGAGGACCGCAGCCCGTGTACTTGAAGTACTCGGGCGAGGACCGCAGAAGCCGGCGCAAAGATCGGCGAGTCGGGGTGGATGCAGTGGTGGTGCATTACTGGGACACGCTCCTCAGTTTCGATACTCCTTTTGCCAAAGTCCCAGGGGATGGACTCGAACCATCGATACACGGTTTTACAGACCGCTGCCTTGACCAGCTTGGCTACCCTGGGGGAGCGGCTAGGATAGCGTTTGGCTAGTCCTGTGGGGCGGTGATGTGGCGCTGGCGGGCTGCGGTGGCGACAAATCCGATGGCCATGCAGGCGACACTGACAAAGGCAAAAATCGCGCTTATCAGGACGCATTGGAAGCCTCGGTAGCCGGTGTCGAACATCTGTCCCAATGGGTTGACAAAGGCGTTTTCCGCGGGTCCTGCCCACACCAGGGCGACTAGGGCCAGCGCGAGCCAGAACAGTGCCAGGAGATGCCAGCCGGCCATCATGTGGGAGCGGTCGTGGCGTGGCCGCGACATGGAGTGGAACGCCCCGAGACCGAACACAATCAGCACAAAGTAAAACGTGAAAAGTCCGATGACAAGCCAGCTCGAGAGGGTCTGGGCGGAAGACAGTCCCCAGAACATGTTCATGGGGCAGCAATGATAGGGATCGCGTAACCGCGACGGCCGCGGCGACCTTCTGGACTCCAATGAGTGCTGAGTTGTATACCCATGCCCGCCACGCCGCGATCAGCGGCGTAGGCGTGTACCTGCCCGCGGATGTCATCACCAACGCCGATCTCGCGAGCATGGTCGAGACGTCGGACACCTGGATCATGGAGCGCACGGGCATTCGCAACCGGCATCGCGCCGGCAGTGGCGAAACTGTTGCCCAGATGGGGGCTCAAGCCGCCCGCAAGGCAATGCTGATGGCGAATACGACCACCGTGGACGTCATCATTTGTGCGACCTGCTCTCCCGACACCCTGTTTCCGTCCGCAGCGTGTTTGATTCAGCGCGAGTTGGGACTGGCTCCCATTCCGGCCTTCGACCTCAATGCCGTCTGCAGCGGTTACGTCTACGCTCTCCAAGTGGCGAAGTCACTGGTGGAAGGTGGCGGTGCCGGCTCCGTCTTGGTGGTGGCTGCCGAAGCCATGACCCGTCTGGTCGACTATGGCGACCGCTCGACGTGCGTCCTATTCGGCGACGGCGCCGGCGCCAGTGTCGTCAGTCAAAGCTCGGTTCCAGGTATCCGGGCTGTGCAATGGGGGGCCGACGGTGGCCAGGCAGAGTTGATCTACTTCGGCCCCAAACAGGATGCCGCCACGCCTAAGGACGCCATTCGTATGGAGGGGCGGGGCACCTTCCGTCTTGCGGTGGACCGCCTCTGCGCTACGGCGGAGGAACTGGCCGCTGCCTGTAGGTGGTCGCTCAAGGACATCGATCACTTCATCCCGCACCAGGCGAATCTTCGAATCATCGAAGCGACGGCCAAGCGCCTCAACATTCCCATGGACAAGGTCTTCGTCGATGTCGAAGACATGGGCAACACCTCAGCCGCTTCGATATCCCTGGCTCTGGCCGACGCATATGACTCAGGCCGGCTGAAACGAGGCGACAAGGTCGTCTGCGCCGCCTTTGGCGCGGGTGCCACCTGGGGTGGGGTGGCGTTGGAATGGACGCTCTGATGGACCGTAGGGGTGGATTGCCCCTGCCGCACCGGCGCTTCGCACCACGTCTGGTGCCGGCACCGGGCCCTAAACCCCAACCGGTTGCCCCCACAGGCACGGTCGCCTGCAAGGGCTGCAACCGTCGTTTCGTCACCGAACGGTACGAACGGGCGCTTCGGGTCTGTTCCCTCTGCGGTTACCACGGTGTGGTCCCCGCCACCCTGCGCGCCACCCAACTGGCCGACCGTGGTTCACTCCACCTCGCCGACTTCTCAGACGTTGAAGATCGCGATCCACTGCATTTCAACGACGGCGTCGCCTATCCGAAGCGCATCGCTGAAGCGCGTGCCAAGACAGGCTTGCGTGAGGCATTCATGGTGGCGCGTTGCCTGATTGGCGGAAACCCAATCGTTATCGCGTGCATGGATTTCGGGTTTCTCGGTGGCTCACTCGGATCTGCCGCCGGGGAATGCTTCGCTCGGGCGTGTGAAATGGCCGTGGCCGAAAACCGTTCGCTGGTGGCGGTATGCACCTCTGGTGGTGCACGGATGCAGGAGGGGATTGCGGCGCTGGCCCAGATGGCACGCTGTTCACAGGGGGTGAGCGGCGTTGCGGCTGCCGGTTTGCCCTATATCTCGATCCTTGCCGATCCTTGCTTCGGTGGTGTCACCGCATCGTTTGCCGTTCAGTCCGACGTGATTCTCGCCGAACCAGGAGCGCGAATCGGCTTTGCGGGCGGTCGGGTCATCGAGCAGGCCACTCACGACAAGCTCCCTGACGGATTCCAGACTGCAGAGTTCTTGCTGGCTCACGGGATGGTCGACCAGGTGGTCTTGCGTGCCGATCTGCGCGACACCGTCGCCAGACTGCTGGGGGTCTACTCAAGATGACCCGCAGCCCAACCAAGATGGCCGAACAGGAGCGGGCTGCCTTCCGGGCGGTCGAACTGGCGCGCCATCCTGGCCGGCCGCGCACGCTTCAAGTCATAGCCGGCTGCTTTAGCGACTGGACCGAGCTTCACGGTGACCGCCTCTTTGGCGACGATCTCGCGGTCGTCGGCGGACCGGCTTTCCTTGAATCGCCTGGGGGAGAGCGGCGGCAGGTGATGGTGATCGGTCAGGAGAAGGGGCGCGATGCAGAGTCTCGCGCGTTGCGCAATTTTGGGATGCCGCACCCCGAGGGCTATCGCAAGGCGCAACGGCTCATGAGGCAAGCTGCCAAGTTCGGCATTCCGCTCATCTGCTTGGTCGACACGCCTGCAGCTCATGCCGGAATCGGTGCCGAGGAGCGGGGCCAGGCTTGGGCAATCGCCGAGACGCTGATCACCCTGCTGGAGCTTCGTGTTCCGGTCGTCTCGGTCGTCCTCAGCGAGGGTGGTAGCGGAGGTGCCTTGGCGCTTGCCGTTGCCGACCGGGTCCTGGGACTGGAGCAGGCGATTTACACCGTGGCCCCGCCCGAGACGTGCGCCGCCATCCTCTACCGCGACGCCGGTCAGCGCGCGCGCGCTGCACTCGCACTGCGTCCTGGAGTTGCGACGGCGTGTGAGATCGGTCTGGTCGACGAACTCATCCCTGAGCCTCAGCCGGGAGCCCACGTCCATCCCGAAATGGTCATTGCCGCGCTTCGCGGTTCCCTGCTGCGTCGCCTTGACGAACTCTGTGCCATTCCTATCGAGGAACTGCTTGCGGCGCGACGCCGACGCTACCGCCACGCCGGCGGGTAGCCTTGCGCGTATGGCAAGTCGGATGCGCCCAATTGCGGACGTGTCGTTACCGCTTACTCGATCTCCGCGATCTTGGATCGCTCCCTATGGTTGGATCGGGGTCGGGTTGGTGGGCGCGGCGTGGGCGGTCTCGTGGACCCACCTGCGTCCCTTAAGCGATTGGGGTTTCTTTCCGCTATGGCTGGGCTACATCATCACGCTGGATGCCCTGGTGCGGACCCGTCTGGGACGCTCCCTGTTCCAGGCAGGCCCGCTCAGGGTCTTGCGGCTCTTCGCCATCTCTGCGGCGGTGTGGTGGATCTTCGAAGCGTTCAACCTGCGTACGGACAACTGGCACTACCTACACCCTGAGCCGGTCGGCTCACTGCGTTTCGCACTTGAGGCAACGCTGGACTTCAGCACCGTCCTGCCGGCGATTTTCGAAACCGCAGCATTTCTGCACGCCATCCTGCCAGGACAGTGCCTCCCGCAACGTGCCACCCTGCCGGCCGGGACGGCAAGAGTTTGGATGCTCGCCGGACTCATCTGCCTGGGGTTGTCGCTGCTGCTGCCGCGAATCTTCTTCCCACTCATCTGGGGCTGCCTGTTTTTGCTCGTTGATCCGCTCAATGCACGCCTGCACCGACCATCGCTGCTGGCTGGCGTCCACAGCGGGGTCTGGCGTCCGGTTGTCGTGCTGGCCCTGTCGGGAATCGTGTGCGGCTTCTTCTGGGAGATGTGGAACTCGCTCTCCATGCCCAAGTGGGTCTACACGGTTCCCGGCATCCCGCAGCAGCGTTTATTCGAGATGCCGTTACTCGGCTACCTGGGCTATCTGCCGTTCGCCCTGGAATGTTTCTCCCTCTACATATTCGTCTCGTATTGGCTCTCGTCGCGCGGCAGTGACCTAACGGATGAGAAGTCTCCATACGTCCCGATGCGCTGATCCTTAGTACCTGTGAAGGGATGACATGGCCTTCCGCATTCTCCATCTAGCCGACCTCCACCTCGACCGCGCTTTTGCGGCGATGGGCTGTCAGGGTGATCTGGCGCGGCGCCGGCGTCAGGGGCTTCGCGATGCGCTGCGTCGCGCTGGAACTTTGGCGAAGGAGCGCGACTGCAACGTCATTTGCATCGGCGGCGACCTCTATGAACAGGAACGCGCCGGCGCCGACACGGGACGTTTCCTGGCCGACACCTTCGCGAGCTGGCAGCCGCTGCCCGTATTCCTCGCCCCCGGCAACCATGATGCGCTGCTGCCCCAAAGTCTCTACGCCCGTACCGAATGGAGCGGCAACGTCCATCTCTTCACCTCGCCCACATTGGAGCCCTGTGACCTCACCGACGGGATAACCCTCTGGGGGCTGGCCCATCGCGAGCCGCAGTGGCAGGGTGACCCCCTGGCGGCGTCGCCCATCGATGCCGGCGGCATCCATCTGGCGCTCTTCCACGGAGCCGAACTCGGATCCCGCCCGACTGACTCGCCGATCCACGGACCGTTTCACGCCGCCGGCATTCGCGAGCACGGCTTTGCCGCAGCACTCTGCGGCCACTACCACAAGCGCCGTCTCGACACCAAGACCGGACTGCTATATCCCGGGAGCCCGGAACCGCTGAGCTTCGATGAGCCGGGCGGTCGAGGTCCGGCGATCGCAATCATTACCGACAGTGGCATGGTGGAGTTCGAGGCGCTCGACGTCAACGTCTGGAGGGCGCTGACAGTGAACGCCGAGGTCGGGGGTAGTGCCTCGCTCGACTCGCTTGTCGACAGTGCTTTGGAGAGCATCCACACTGCGGCTGCCACGCTGGATCCCGAACACACACTGGTGCGGGTCGACCTCACCGGCGATGTCGCCGCTGCTGTCAGCCTGGATCTCGTCACCGTGGAGACTCGCCTCCGCGAACAGACTTCGCTGGCAGTGGTGCGCGTTCGCGATCTGACCCGTCCTGGCATCGACATCGAGGCGGCCGCGACCGAGCGCACGGCTCGTGGCGCCTTTACCCGCACTGCACTTGAAGCCATGGCCGGAACCGATGATCTTGAGGAGTCCGCCATTCTCGAAGACGCCTTGCGCTACGGCCTGATGGCGCTGAGTGGCGCCGAGGTCGGTCTGCGATGAGGATCGAATCGGTTGACGTCCGTGGCTTTGGTCAGCTTCGCGATCTGGTCGTCGCCTTCCACCCACGCGTCACCGTCATTCTTGGCGACAACGAGGCGGGCAAGTCCACGGTCCACCGAGTCATCCGCGCTGCCCTGTACGGCTTGGACGCCGGAGGCCAGGGGCGGGCTGTGGAACGCAGCGATTGGGCGAGATGGGTTCCGTGGGCTGGAGGGCCGTACGGTTTTGCGGTTACCTTGGTAACCGATTCGGGGAGCCGTCTGCGCATAGCCGCCCGCCTCGACAAGCGTGAGCAGCGAGTTCAGGTTTTCGAGGTGGGTGGCGGCGACGTAACCGCAGATATGCGCCAGGGCAAGCTGATCGTGCCGGGTCTGCACCTGCTGGGTATCGACGAAGCCGTCTTCTGCGCCACGGCCTGGCTTGGTGAGGACGGCCTGCGTCTCGGGGCGCCCGATGCCGCGGCACAGCGTGCCCAGGAGCTCCAAGAGGCGGTGGAGCGTCTGGCCGACTCGGGTAAAAACACGACTACGACTGAGGCTGTCGGCCGGCTGCGCGACGCGCTCGAACGGGTCGGCTCTGAACGCCGTAGCCAGAGCCCGTTGGGGGTTGCCGCCGCGCGACAGCGCCAACTCGAGAAGGAGATCGAAGCCGCTCGCCGTCGGGTCGAGGCCTACGCCGCCGATCAGGCACAACTGCGCTATCTCGAACAGGCTGCAGAGCTTGCCCAGCAGCGGCAGCGTGACAGTGAACGTGCCTGGCTTGTTGGGCGTCTTGCGGCTCTAGGCTCTGAGCGTCTCGAATTGCAGCGAGTCGTGGCAGAGAGGGCCGAACTGATGGCCGTTCTCGACGCCACCGCGAGTGCTGCGGACTTTCCCATTGAGGACGAGCCCCGGGTGCTGGCGCTGGCGGGCGAATGGCACCAGGCGGTGAGTGGTTCGCGAGAGGTCGAGGTTCGCTGGCAAGCAGCCGCGCCAACGCTGGAGCGCACGCAACGTCGCCGTGCCGAAATCCTCGCGGGCGTCGAAGCGCTCGGCGAGCCGGTCGTAATCGACACCACCATCGAGCGGGAACGCAAGGTCATTGTCGCCGACCTCGAAACGGCCAGGGCAGAGGTGCGCCGCCTTGGTGATGCCGCCGGTATTGAGAGCCGTGCCGAGGCGCTGCGCCGTGAAATCGCGGCCACGGGGATGGGCAGTATTCGTGTCGGAAGCATCGAGGCCGTAGCTCCCCTCATCACTTCCGCCCAAAGCACGGCGGGGTCGCACCTGCCCTCGCTTCTGGCCGGGGGGCTGGCGATTCTGAGCCTGATGGCGGCGGCAGGAATGGGGGCGGTGCATCAGATTGCCGCCGCATCCGCCACGGCGACAGCCGGGTTGGTGGTTGCGTTTTGCATCTTCCTGCTTGCCCGGCGTGGTGCTGGTGGGAGCGCTCAGGCCCGGCGCCAACTGGCGCGTATGTGTCCCGACCTTGACGTGAGCGATACCGGGCTGGTGCGTGCTCGCGAGCAGCTGTCTGCGCTTACGGCGCTGCACCAGGATCTGCTGCGCCAGGAGGTTCGTGCTGCCAGTTGGCGGGAGGAGCTGGCCGCTGCAACCACGCAGCTTGCCGCCATTGCCATTCGTGCCGACCGGCTCGCCAGCGCCTTGGATGTGGTCAATACCAACGATGTTGCCGGCGATGATCCCGCCGCCCATGCCAAGGCCATCCTGGACCGGATCGATGCTATTGCTGAGGCCGAGTCGCGAAGGGTTGAACTGCTGGCCGAGGACGCCGGGCTAGTCCAGACCGAAGCTGCGCTGAATCTGCTGGCCGATGAGGCTCGCCACACCCGTGCCGCCGTCGCCGCGATTGAGGTCCGGTTGCGCCAACGGTTGCGCGTAGCGGCGGAAAGTCCCGATGTCGAGGCTGCGATCGCCGCCTTCTCGGAGGCCTGTGCAATGCGTCGCCGGCACGATATTGCAGCCGCCCAACTGGCCTCGCTCCGACCCCGCCTGGGGGAGGGCGATTCGGACTCGCATCTTGCCGAAAGAGCGGCGCAGTTCAGTCGCGACCTCCTCGCCCGCGGTGGCGATCTGGCGCAAGTCGCCACGGCTCCGCCACTCGACCAGATGGCGCTCGGTCAGCTCGAACGCGATGTCGAGGCTGCGCGCCAGCAGGCTTCGGCCGCCTCGCTGGCGGCGGGGGAGTTGCGCAGCCGTCTCCATGCGGCTTTCGACGGCCTGCCCGTCCTGGCCGACATCGAGGACGAGTACGCACTGTGTCGGGCCGCTCGCGACCGGGCCAATCACCAGCGCGCAGCGCTAAACCGTGCCATCGAGCTACTCACGACTTCCACACGCGGAGTCCACCGGGACATGGCCCCCCGTCTCGCGGCATCCATCTCGGCGCGTCTTTGCGAACTCAGTCAGGGGCGCTACCAGTCGGTCAACGTCGATACCGACCACTTCGGCATTGCGATTGCCGGCGACAACACACCAGACCTCATTCCACTCGATCAGATGTCGCATGGCACGCGCGATCAGGTTGCGTTGCTGCTGCGCCTGGCACTGGCCGATGTACTCAGTGACAGCGGCGAGCTGGTCCCGCTGTTCCTGGACGAACCGCTGCTCACCGCCGATCCGCATCGTCGCGACATGGCGCTCGACTTCCTCGGTGAGCTGTCAAAGCGCCATCAGGTGGTGCTTACCACCAGCGACCCCGCACTTGCTGATGACGTCCGTGGCCGGCTCGGCGACGCCGCGGGTGTGGTGGAATTGGTCAAGCGTTCGTCGTCGCGGACCGATGGCGGGTCCGGCGATGGTTCCTCGGGCACTCGCGCCAAGCAAAGGTAGATGTTGAATGGGTTCAGATGATGCGCTACACCTGAACCCTCTCACGAGGGAGTCCCTGCCCCGCTCGTGCTGTACACTGGCGAGCGATGCGGTCGGGTTCGCGTTCTCAGAAAGCGGCGCCGATATGGGCCAGCGCCTCCAGGCCCGACACGTCGCCGGCGATCAATGGCACGGACGCCACCGGAACCTCCCCAAGCGCGGCAAGCCGGCTCAACTGGCGTGCATCACGCGTTGCGATCCGGTGATAGGCCAGAAAGAGTTCGCCAATCGGAGCCAGCGTCTCAGAACTGACGTGTTCGCCGAGCAGATGGGTGAGCCATGCCGCAATCCCGTCGTCGGTGCCAAGTGTGGTGGCGGCTTGAGCGGCGTCGGCATCACGCAAGAAGTCGGGCAGCACCCGGTTTACGACTAGCGCGCGCAGGGGCATCGAGAACTCGCGCAACTTGGTCGCGAAAAACTCCGCCTCCCGGTAGGCGGCCGGTTCGAGTGTGGTCACGACGACGAAACCTACGGCGGGACTGCGCATGAGCCGGTAGATCTCGTTGGCGTGGCGTTGCACACTGCCCTGGAGTAGTTGAACGTGTTTGACAAACTCGGCAAGCTCATCGAGTACGTCGGAGCCCACCAGCCGGTCGGCAATGCTCAGGAACGGTCGCGCGGCGAAGTTCATGGCGCGGAATCCGAATCGCGATCCACCGGCGAGCCAGCTGAGCAATTTGGCGCCGGCGAAATCGTTGAAACGTGTGGGCGCTTCGAGGAAATCCAGTGCGTTGCGAGACGGCGGTGTGTCGACAACGATGCAGTCGTACTCTCTGTCGGAGTGGAGCTCGTAGAGCGCCTCCATGGCCATGAATTCGTGCGACCCGACAAAGGCTTCGCTGATCCCCTGGTAGAACTTGTTGCCGACAATCTTGCCTGCAACATCGACCGAGGGGGCGTAGCGATAGACCATCCGGTCCCACACGGTCTTCATGTCAAGCATCGCCGCCGAAAGCTCCCCCTTCGGGGTGGCGCCGGCTTTGTGGAGACGCATCTTCGGCACCACGACGGGATCGACGCCAAGCTTGCCGATGCCAAGTGCCGTGGCCAGACGGCGGGCGGGATCGATGGTGAGAACCAGGACGCGTTTGTCGTAGCGAGCCGTGATCGCCATCGCCAGCGCGGCGCTGATCGTGGTCTTGCCCACCCCGCCTGAGCCGCAGCACACGACGACTTCGAGACGTCCCAGGGTTGCGGGCAAACCTTCGCTCACGGGGCCGCTCTCACGATGGCTGTGGCAATGGCGCGACTTGTCGACAACCCCTCTTTGGCCACCTGCAGCGGTACCTCGACCATGCCGACATCCAGGGCGTGGCGCAGCCGCAGTCGCTGTCGGTCGGCGACGAGGCAGACGCTCCCGGCCAGATCTACGCCGGCACCCACAGTGGCAATCGGTCCTCCAAGACGCTGGCTGATCGCAGGCGCACGCATCTGGTCAGTCATGTGCGTAAGAAGCCGGCGCTGGCGCGGATGGAGCCGGACAGGCGGTGTTCGATTGAGAAAGCATGCGGCCACGGCGATGTGGTGGGCCGCACGCGCTGCATCGTGCAGTTCGATCGCCTCGACGACGGGCATCTCTTCGGCCAGTGCGGTGATGATGAGTGCCGATTTGGCCGAGTCGCAGAGGATGGCGTCGATCCATTCCAACTGGCCGCGGATGAGCCCTCCGTGAGTCAGTTTGCGCATTTCGCGAGCAGCAGTGATTTGCGCCATGACGTGACCGGTCGCGGGGCAATCCACGACGATGAAATCCCACATCGGCTTGCCGTCATCGGTGGTGCGGCGCTCCTCGTAGGCGATTTTGCCAATGGTGAGCATGTCCTTGGGGCCGGGCACGCTGGTGGCGATGACATCGAAGATGCGCGATAGCGGCGTCATCGACACCATCTTGGGAATCTTGAACATTACTTTGAGGTACTCGCGTAGCGATTCCTCCGGGTGCAGCGCCAGCACGGAAATGTTGGATTGCACCAGTTCGGGCTCGAAGCCGACCGGTTCGGCGCCCAGCGCGGCCGCCAGGTCTCCCTTGGCGTCGACCTCGATACCGAGAACCCGCTGGCCCTGACGCGCCGCCAGTAGCAGCAGAGCGGCGCTGATGCTGGTCTTGCCACTGCCACCCTTGCCGGCGACAAAGAGAATCCGTCGCGAAAGCAGGTGGTCTAATAGTCCAGTCACAGTCGGTCGTATCGCGCGGCGTGGCACTGTCAGTTGAGCGCGGCGCGCAGTCGTGCCAGCACGTCTTCGATGCTGGACCGATCTGCCGCATCGGGGACTGTCTCGAGATAGTCGTGGAGATCCTGGGCCGCAGAACTGGTGTGCCCCAACCGCCAGTGGATCAGGCCACGATCTCGCCGCTCTGTGGCGGCATCGGGAAGCAGGTCGACGCACCGATGTGCAGCGCGAAGCGCCAGTTCCCAGTTCTCTCTGGCGGCGTAGCAGCCGCGCAGATTGCGTGACATTCGTGCCAGGATCGAGCGGGTCGACGTGGGCATCAACCACACCGGGTCCAGCTCATCGGGTTCGTCTCCCAGGGCATGACCGACTATGCGGCGGATTGCGGCTGTGCCGAGCTGTTCGCCGCCGGCGAACGGGTCGGCAAGCGCGCCATCGACGCGAACGACGAAGTGGCCCGGAATACTAACGCCTTCGACATCGATACCGGCGCGACGACCGACCGCCATCCAGATGACTGAACAGGCAATCGGGACGCCTGCGCCACGTGCCAGCACACTGTGCAGATAGTGAGCCTGAGGATCCCCGCCGCCGGCACCGCGAAGGTTTATGCGCTCGCGCAGTAGTTCGGCGAGGACTGGGACCAAATCGGCTCCGCCGGTACTGCCAGTCCGGGTCCGCAACTCCGCGGCAAGTGCGTCGAGACGAGAGATGCTGCCGTCGATATCGACTCCGGCACAGTCCTCGGCCGCCATGAAGAGCGCGCCGGACGCGACGTCAGCATTCTCGGCTGCGGCACATGCGAGCAGGCCAGCGCGGAAGTCAACGGTCATCAGGCCTCGTATCATGCGCGCATGGCGCGCAGAGACCGATAGACTCAGCGAGTGCTTCTTGAGAAGATCCAGTCTCCGGCAGACCTGCGCTGGCTGGGATCAGATGACCTGACCCGGCTCTGCGCCGAGATTCGGGAAACCCTGGTGAAGACGGTGGCGCGCACAGGTGGACACCTGGGCCCCAATCTGGGCGTGGTCGAACTCACCGTCGCGATCCACCGCGTATTCGACAGTCCGCGGGATTCGATCGTCTTCGACACGGGTCATCAGGCGTACGTCCATAAACTTCTGACCGGCCGCTTGGCCGAATTCGCGACGTTGCGTCAATACGGTGGACTGTCGGGTTACCCCTCACGTTCCGAGTCCGAACATGACCTTGTCGAGAACTCGCACGCTTCGACGGGACTTAGCTATGCCCTGGCGCTTGCCAAAGCCAGGAGTCTCCAGGGCGAGCCGGGGAAGGTGGTGTGCCTGGTGGGTGACGGCGCTCTGACGGGCGGCATGGCCTACGAGGCGCTCAACAACATCGGCCAGATGAAGCCCGACATGGTCATCATCCTCAACGACAACGGCCGCTCCTACGCACCGACTGTCGGAGGCCTGGCGGACCACCTCGGACAGTTGCGGCTGTCGCCGAAATACGAGGCGATGAAGGACAGGGCCGGAACCGCCTTGCGCAGTCTTCCTGTGGTTGGTCCTTCTGCGTACGAAACCGCCAAACGGATGAAGAACTCTGTCAAGCAACTGATCACGCAGACATCGTTGTTCGAGTCGCTCGGGCTCAAGTACGGCGGACCAATTGCCGGCCACGACATCCGTGCGGTCGAGAAGGCGCTTCGCGATGCCGCACTTTACCGGGGCCCGGTGGTGGTGCATGTGGTCACGGAGAAAGGCCACGGCTACCAGCCGGCTATCGACGACAGTGTCGACAGGTTCCACGGCGTTTCCAGCTTCGACATCGACACCGGGCGTCCGAAGGTGAAGCATCACACCTGGACCGATGTGTTTGGGGAGGCTCTCTGCGATGCAGCCGAAACCGACGATCGAATCGTTGCTATAACTGCGGCAATGGCGTCGTCAACCGGACTAATCGAGTTTTCCCGACGTTTTCCCGACCGCTTCTTCGACGTGGGTATTGCAGAGCAGCATGCCGTTACGTTCGCGGCGGGTTTGGCGATGAAGGGACTGCGTCCCGTTGTCTGCATTTACTCGTCATTTCTACAGCGCGCATTCGATCAAGTCATCTGTGACGCAGGGATTCACAAGCTTCCGGTTGTTTTCGTTCTTGATCGTGCCGGTGTCACCGGCGACGATGGCGCATCGCACCACGGCATGCTCGACCTTGCCTATCTGCGCTGCGTTCCCGGCATGACTGTGACCGCACCGAGCAGCCCCGACGAGCTGCGCCGTCTGCTTGCCACGGGCCTGGCGCATGACGGGCCGTTTAGCATTCGATATCCTCGCGGTGCGGCTCCGTCTCGCGGCACTGCACCGATGGAGCCTGTGGCAGTGGGGCGCGCGCGGATTCTTCGTGAAGGCACAGATGTGGCACTCGTTGCCGCCGGGAAGATGGTGCCAGTGGCCAGTGCCGCCGCAGTGGAACTCGACGCCGAAGGGATTGGGACCAGCGTCGTGGATGTGCGCTTCATCAAGCCGCTCGATCCCACGCTGGCGACGTTCTGTTCACGGCACCACCTGATCATGAGCATTGAGGACGGCAATCGCATCGGTGGTCTGGGCAGTGCGCTGGCGGAACTTCTCGGCGACACCGGCATCGCGTTGCCAGTGCACCGAATTGGTCTGCCAGACCGCTTCCTCGAGCACGGCAACCAAGCACTCCTGCTTGAGCAGGCGGGACTTACCGCTCCGACGGTTGCTCAAGGCGTCTTAGAGCTTCTAGTCGCGCAACGACTAGGAACCCCTGTCATCTGACCATGATGACCCCACGCGAAGCGACGCCGACCCCACCCAGCGACGAATCGTCGCCTGAGCCGGTTGACTTCGACCAGATGCCAACTACCCATGAAACAAGCTCTCCAACCGTCTCTCTGCGATCGGGGATCACTCCCGGAACTGTCCTCATGCTCGTTGTCCTCATCGTTGCAGGCGAGGGCTGGGTCGTGCAGACCTATGTTGTCGGAGGCAATGTGGTCACCGGTGCGCTCACCGGTACGGGCATTCTCGTCGTCGGCATCGCAGCTCTCTGGTGGGTGAGGGCATTCCAATGGCTCCGCAGCCACCCACATGGACGGAAGCGGTCGAAGAAATCGAAGGTGTCTGCGACTCCGGGCTCTCGCGACAGCAAGCCGAGCGCCAGCGACATGCAGGCCGATTACCGGCGCGTCGCAACGGTTCGCATCAATGAACTGATCGAAGAACTCATTTACGATTATGGTCGGTTGCTGGCAGGCTATCAGCCCGATCTTGAATACGTCTCCCCGCAGGTGGCCACGATGATGGCTCAAGCTGTTGCGCCCATCCGTCGCTCTGGCGCACGGATCAAGCCCAATTTCGGCAGTTACGTAGACGTTGACATCGACTGGAGTTCATCCGACGTGCATCGACCGGTGACGGCTACAGCAACCTTTGTGGATACGTCGACCCGCATCGGGGAAGGTGGCCTTGGCGTGCAGATGCCCCGGCGCAATGTGCACTTCACCGTTGCATTCGACCACTCGTTCAGCCGGATCATCGACGCCAGTATCGAGCCGTAGTGATCGCACCTGTCCGCAGAGATCTCTTACGTCGCGCTCTGGACGTATTTATATTGATCATGTCACTGGGAATGGCGTGTACTGGCACCTATGCGCTGCTGCTCCGGGATGGTGACAACCTCCACCTATTGGGGGGCACCATGCTGGTGGGTTTGGGCTTCACCCTATTTGTGGTGCACCCGGTCTTTTGGCGCCTGCCAGGCCGGTGGCAACCAAAGCCGGGGAGCCTGGTGGAGCACTGGCAAAGTCGGGAAGACCAACTGGCCGCCATGCTGCGGTTCCGGCCACTACGTTTTGGAATGACCCCCGGAAACTGATCCACCTGAAATGAGTGATCCTTGCGGCCCTAAAGGGCAGGAGGAGCCATATGAAAGGCAGGAAGCACGCACCGGAGCAGATCGTTAGGAAGCTGCGGGAG
>JACWAJ010000058.1 GCA_014874355.1 bacterium
CCATCCAACTGCAAGATGGCCAGATCAACCGAGCCGCCAGTGTTGTGAGGCGATGGCCGGCTCGGGTCGGTTGACGGCAAAGACACAAAGCGTTGCGACTCAAAGGCGAGTTGTTCCTCGTCCCATTCAGGTTGCAGACGCTTGAGCCTCGCCCGGTACCGCTCGTACAGAGATCTCTGCACCGGCAAGAGGCGGTAGGCATCTAAGACCACCAGTCGCAGACCGGCGACGAGCAGCACCTGAGCGGCACGCAAGCGGTCTGCGACCTCCTGACACACGAACATGGTGATAAGCGCGCCACTCAACGCCTCCGCACCGCGATACGGAGAGTCGGGGCTTTCACCGTAGTAGACGGCGTCGGTGAAGATGTCGTCATATCTTGAGAACGGGCCGAGCGGCACGAGCGGCGAGCCGCCCTCAACTATCGGAATCGCCTTCCAGCCATCCACAGGCATCGGTTCGGCAATGGCAATACCAGTGTCCATGGCCGTTTCGCTCCACGCCTACCCCGCCGGTTTCACTGCGCGCAACGTGGGTTCCGCCTTGAAATCGGGGTCGTCGAGGATCTGTTTGAATATCGCGTCGTTGGCATCCATGCGCTTGACGATCGTGCCCAGGAAGATGCGCTCGAACACGAGCCGGAAGTTGTCCAGCGTGTTGCTCTGTGCCTGGGCCGCCAGTTCCGGGTCCGCCGCCCACTCCTCCTCGAACTGGTCGAAGAGCAGCTGATCGCGCCCGGTCAGGTACAGGCCGAACCGTTCGTTCAACTCCAGCACGATCTCCGACAGGGGCAGCAACTGCAACTCCGCCTGTTTGCCACTGGCGTCGCCAAAGATGCCGCACACCTCTGCCGTGTCCGATTCCGACCCCAGTGAGCCCTCGAAGGTCACCTCGTTGCGCAGGTGCGTCAACTCCACCTCGGTGCCGAGGTCCAGCCGTTCCGACCCGTCGACATCGCCCAGGTAATTGCTGAGCGCGCGGCAGTACACGTAGTCACGTTCCAACGCCGGGCTGCCCATGGCGACGACCTGCGACAGGAACGAGTAGATGCGCACGAACTTGTTGAGCGCGTCGCGAAAGGCGGCGCGGTCCTCGTCGGGAAGCGCGCGCACCCGCTCGCGAGCCGGGTCGAGCCGGCTGTAGACCTCGGCGTGCGACTTGGGCGTCACGCCGATCTTGAGCAAAGCGGGCAGCACCGCATCGATCTCGTCGGTGCGCAGCACGTCGAACTCGTCGAGCCGTTCGCGGGTGTCGGTGAGCAGGTTGGGGTCGGTGGGCGGCGCGACGGTACGGCCGTAGTAGGGCTCGAATGCATTCACGATGTCGTCGGTCTCGTTGCGGAAGTCGAGCACGAAGGTGTCGTGTTTGAGCGGGTGCATCCGGTTGAGCCGGGACAGCGTCTGCACCGCGGCCAGGCCAAGCAGCACCTTGTCCACATACATGGTGTGCAGCAGCGGCAGGTCGAATCCGGTCTGGTACTTCTCGGCGACGATCATCACCTGGTAGTCGCCGGGATCGTAGGGATCCTCGCCCTTGAAGCGCGAACCCGTCTGGCTCTCGGGGAAGCCGTTCATGTTGGCCTCGGTGAACGGCGTGAGGCCGCGGTCCGTCACCTTGCCCGAAAACGCCACCAGCGCCCGGATGCCGGTGTATTCCTTCTTCGCGATGTACAGATCGACCGCCTGCTTGTAGCGCACCGCGTGCAGCCGCGACGAGGTCACGATCATCGCCTTGGCCTGGCCACCGATCTTCCGCGACGTGTGCTTGCGGAAGTGCTCGACGATGATCTCCGCCTTCTGCGCCAACTGGTGCGGGTGCAGGGCGACGAACCGGCCGATGGCGCGACGCGCCTTGACCTCGTCGTACTCAGGGTCCTCGGCGACGGTCTTGCCCACTTTCCAAAACGTCTTGTAGGTGGTGTAGTTCTGCAGCACGTCGAGGATGAAGCCCTCCTCGATGGCCTGGCGCATGGAGTACAGGTGGAACGGCTCGAACCTACCGGCCTCGAGATTCCAGGTGCCGAAGTTTTCTAGGGTGCGGGCCTTGGGGGTCGCAGTGAACGCGAAGAAGGAGATGTTGGGCTGCCGGCCGCGCGCCTTCACCGCCTTGGCGAGCGCCTCGTCCACCGGATCGATGGCGGCCGCCACGAAGCCCGCATCCTCGGCCTCGGCCACGGTCAGTTCCTGCTCGGCGTCGGTTCCGAGCGCAAGCTTCAGATCCTTGGCGGTGTCGCCGCCCTGGGACGAATGCGCCTCGTCGACGATGATCGCGTAGCGGCGTTTGGCGATCCCCGCGAGTTCCTTCATGACAAACGGAAACTTCTGCGGCGTGGTGATGACGATGCGTGCCTGCTCACCCTTCAGCGCGCCGGCAAGCTGCGGGGAGTCCTTGTCAATCTTCTGCACCACGCCGCGAACGTGCTCGAACTGGTACACGGTGTCCTGCAACTGGCGGTCGAGCACGACCCGGTCGGTGATGACGATTACCTTGTGGAACACCTTCTCGTCGTGATCGTCATGCAGCGTGGAGAGGCGGTGCGCGGTCCATGCGATGGTGTTGGACTTGCCCGACCCCGCCGAATGTTCCACGAGGTAATGCCCTCCCGCTCCATCGGTGCGTGCGACGGCTTCCAGGCGCAGAACCGCGTCCCACTGGTGGTAGCGGGGGAAGATCACCTTCTCGGCGGCGCGTCGTTGCGCGGGTGAGCTCTTCGCCGGCCGCTCCACCTGTATGAAACGGCCCAGCAGATCGAGCCAGTTGTCCCGTTGCCAGACGCGCTCCCACAGATACGACGTACGGTGCCCATTGGGGTTGGGCGGATTGCCCGCGCCGAGGTTATGACCCAGGTTGAAGGGCAGGAAGCAGGTGCGCTCCCCCGCCAGGCGTGTGGTCATGACCACGCTGCCGGGATCGACGGCGAAATGCACGAGCGCGCGACGCGCCAGCGTGGTGTTGCCGGGGTCGCGGTCCTCGCGATACTGCTTCTTGGCGTGCTCGATGTTTTGCCCGGTGAGCGGGTTCTTGAGTTCCGCCGTGGCGATGGGGATGCCGTTGACGAAGAGGCCGAGATCGAGCGTCTGCTGCGAGGCCGGATCGAACGGAAGCTGGCGCGTCACCGTGAGCCGGTTGGCGTTGTACCTCTCCACCAGCGCCGGGGTGAGTCCGTGTGCGGGCTTGAAATACGCCAGGCTGATGTCGATCTGCCGATCGCACACCCCGTGACGCAGCACATCGAGCGTCCCGTCCTGGTCGAGCTTGGCGGCGAGCCGGGTGGCGAACTTGGTCCGCGCGGTGTCGGGGTTGCCGCCGTGCACCTTGACGAGAGCCGCCCACGCGGTGGGCTGGGTAGCCTCGATGAACGCGAAGAGTTCGGCGGTGTCTACACCGAGCGTTGCGCTGAAGTCCGTGGACCACTCGGGCGTGGTGCCCCACTTGCAGACGCGATAGCCGCCTTTCTGAACGAGATGGTCGGTGATCGCGTCCTCGAACAACTTCTCGTTGATACCGGTCATGGCGGGTAACGATAACCGGGCACAGGTAGTCGTGCGCGGCGGCCCGCAGCGCGCATCCGCTAACTTCTGAACCTGAGCCGCGAACGGTCACCGGACGTCCAGCGTCGCAACGGGGGTACACAACATGAAAGTCGGCAGAAACGATCCCTGCCCCTGCGGCAGCGGGCACAAGTACAAGCATTGCTGCGCGGCCGTGCCCGCCTCCTCAACCGCTCCGGCGGATCTGCTCTGGTCGCGCCTGCGCCGGATCCTCGACCCGAGCCCGATCGCCATCCTCAAGTTCGTCAAACGCGAGTTCGGAGTGGGACTCCTGGACGAAGCGTGGAACGAGTTCACCGGAGACACCGGCGCGGCGTTCGATCCGGATCATCGCAACCTTCCGCTTTTCATGCCTTGGTTCTTCCACAAGTGGGTGCCCGACCCGAACGACGACAGCCGGGTGCCGGCGGATCGGATGGACGAGTTCCCGGTCACCGCCGCCTACCTTCGCCAGCTAGGAACTCGCGTCGATCCACTGCTCGCCCGCTACCTGCAATCGGCATGCCGCGCGCCGTTCAGCTACTTCGAGATTGTTTCGGTGGTGCCCGGCGAGCGGCTCGGGGTACGCGACATCTTCACGGGCCGCGAGTTCGACGTCACCGACCGCACGGCCTCGACGACCGTCCAAGAAGGCTGGGTCTGCTTCGGCCAGGTCGTGACCGTGGACCACATCTCGCTTCTGGAGGGAGTTGGCCCGATCATCTTCCCGCCCATCGAGAAACTCCATGTGCTCGACCTCCGCAAGCAACTCGCCCGTCGCCGCCGCAAGCTGACCGCGAACGACATCGCCGACTTCGACCTCGAAATGCTGGATCTGTACCACGAGGTTTCCGACCGGCTGCTAAATCCTGCCATGCCCACACTGCAGAACACCGACGGCGAGCCGGTCGCGTTCTGCCGGGTCACCTACGAGGTGGAGTCCGCTCGCGCCGCGTTCGACGCACTGCACGAACTATGCCTCAACGCATCCGCGGACGAGTTGCTCCAGGAAGCCACACGAGATGCCGAAGGCAAGTTGCTTGCCGTTGACTTCTCGTGGCTCAAGGAGGGCAATGCCAAGCACGCATCGTGGGAGAACACCGTTCTCGGGCAGATCAAAGTCGACGGGCGGCGCGTGGTGGCACACGTGAATTCCGAGGAGCGCGCCAAGGCGTTTCGGTCGCTGGCGGATGCGCTCCTCCCAGCGGGCAGCCGCTACGTCTCCACCGTGATCGAGTCGATGGAGGCGGCGCTGGAATCGCGCGATCCGAAAGATCGGGCACAAGCCGACGCCGAGGCGGACGAGTTGAACGCACGGCCCGAGGTCCGGGCAATGATGGCCGGGGTCATGCGCAAGGAATACGCGGACTGGATCGACACCAAGCTGCCTGCTCTTTCCGGCCTGACCCCGCGATTGGCGATGCGGACCGCGGACGGCCGCGAGCGGGTGGAGGCGCTGCTGAAGCACCTCGAACAGGCCGACACGGGACGGTCCCAGCCGGTCGATCCCTCGATCTTCGCGGAGATCCGGGCCGAGCTGGTCGCCGAGGCCAAAGGCACGGGCCACCGGACGCGCTGATCGGTCGCGGCACCTGACGGACGAGTAGCTCGGACAGCCAGGTGTGGTCCATCTTGGAGCTGAAGGCTGGTCCGCATTGATACTGTGGCCTGGTCCCAATTAGTACTCAAGGCTGGTCCGTGATGGTACTGTCGCAGACATGAGCACTCGTCGCCTCCCCGAATACCACCCGCGGCTGGCCGACCGCCGCCTGACAGAACTCATGGCTGCGTTCCCAGCGGTTCTGATCAACGGACCCCGCGCCGTCGGGAAGACCACCACGGCCCGCCACGCGGCCGTCGACGTTGTCCGTCTCGATGAGCCGACGCGAGCAGCGGCCTTCCGCGCCGATCCCGACGCCGCGCTCCGAACTCGGAGAGAGCCGCTCCTGCTCGACGAATGGCAAGCGGTTCCCGAGGTTCTGGGGGCGGTGCGCCGCGCCGTGGACGATGACCCACGCCCGGGCAGGTTCGTTCTCACGGGAAGCGTTCGCGGAGAGTTCGAGCACGGAGTGTGGCCGGGGACTGGCCGGATCATCCGGTTGTCCATGCACGGCATGACGGAGAGAGAACTCGCGGGAACCTTCGGGCGACCGGGCTCGGCTGGATTTCTCGACAGAATGGAGTTGGGCGACCCCGCCGCCTTCGTGCTTCCATCCACCAGGCCCGGCCTCCCCGAATACGTGGAGCGCGCCGTCCGGGGCGGCTTCCCCGATGTATCGATCGTCTCGCGCTCCGCCGACGATCGTCACACCTGGCTCGACTCCTATCTCGAACAGCTCATCACGCGCGACAGCGTATCCACCGACCCCCGTCGCGACCTGCGCAAGTTGGGGCGGTACTTCGAGGTCCTGGCACTCAATTCGGCCGGGAGTCCCAAGGGCCAAACGCTCTATGCGGCGGCTGGAATCAACGCCAAGACCGCATCCGCATACGACGCGTTGCTCGCCGGGCTGTTCGTCGCCGAGACGGTACCCGCGTGGGCGCCGCAACGACTGGCACGGCTGGTCCAGGCGGGGAAGCGTTACATCGTCGATGCCGGCCTCGCAGCAAGCGCGGCAGGCGTCACGACAGCGGCGATCCTGAACGACGGCGACCTGCTGGGGCGGATGCTTGACACCTTCGCCATGTCCCAACTGCGAGTCGAGGTGGCGCTCTCGCCACAACGCCGCAGACTGCATCACCTCCGCACCAAAGAAGGCCGGCAAGAGGTTGACGTAGTGGTTGAACTCGCGGACGGCAGGGTTCTTGCTCTGGAGTTCAAAGCATCGGCGGCACCCTCCCGGCGGGACGCGCGCCACCTCGTCTGGCTGCGCGATCAGTTGGGCGACCGTTTTGTTGCCGGAGCGGTGATGCACACCGGACCCGATATCTTCAATCTCGACGATCGCATCGTCGCGGTGCCGTTCTGCGCTCTCTGGGGGTAGCCGGGCCAATCAGACAGCGGCTCCGGGGATGTCGAGTTCGCTGGTGACGGCGGCGGTGATCAGGGCTTGGCGGCGTTCTTGGAGCAGGGTGATTGACACCGAGAGTGCCTCGGCCATCGCATCGATGCGACGATTCTCACGGTTGAGCGCGGCCACCAATGAGCGCTGGACCACGATGGGCGGTATGGGAATTGCGACGCTTTTCACGTCCTCACCCCGTAGCTTGACCATTGATTGCGATGTGCCCCGCGCGGTGCTCGACAGTTGACCGCGGGCGTGGCGGGTGAGCAGTGCATGGGCCGCATACTCGGGATCCAGATCGAGAGTTAGACGTAAGGCGTAGATGAGGTCACACAACATCAGCCGCGGAGCGGGAACGGTGACCGCACAAGCATCGCCTACGAGGCTCGGGGTGTTCGCTCGGGTAACCAAGAGGTCACCCGGGCACGGGACCATCGCCGGAATAGGGAGGACATCGGCAGGGAGCGCTTTGTGCTCAGACGGGATGAAATACCCACCTTTGACGGCGCTGAGCTTGAGCACTCCCCACTCATCTTCATCAACGGAACGATCTTCGGCTTGTGGGCTCACACCCTGCCCGATCGAGCGGACGAAGCGGCCAAGTTTGATGACGGGCGCCCCGACGTTCGTCAACATATCGTCTCGCCTTGCGTTCCTCCGATCCTCCAACAACCCGACCATCCGCTTCTTCGCTGCGGTCAGGGCGTCGATCCGGGCGGTCTCGCGGTCGAGGTAGCCGGCGATGGCGCGCTGGGTGGCGAGGGGCGGCAGCCAAACGCGGTAATCGCGAGCGAATTGATCGTCGACACGTCGAACTCCGTGCGCTCCGTAGATTGTGGCCGTGCCGTGCCCCGTGAAGTCTTGGGATGCCGTCACATAGAATAGGTATCTGGCGTCGATGGCACATGATGGTTTGAAGACGAAGAGTTCGGTTGTTCCGAGGCCACGTCCTCCGGGAAGTGACGACAGAAGTGCCCCCTTCCCGTTCTCAAAGCACGGCGTGACACGCGCTCGTACGACATCGCCCTGCTCGAAGTAGGTGTAACCGGAATTCACAACTTCCGTCGCCGGTCTGGCGCTCGCGTGATCGTATGTGCCATCGTCACCGATGGCCTCCATCGGGAGAAACGCGATTTCACCGGTGAGCGCGACGGGCGGCGTCTTCTGTCGGAGCGGAGCAGGTCGGCCACCGACCAGATGAAGTCCGCGTGGTTGCGGATGGTGGCGTCGTCGCGGGGTGGCCGGGTGTTCGGACGTGTCTGTGGCACTACTGCTTCGGTCATCGGGGATGACGATAGCGGTTGGCGGGGTGCGGGCACGAGTACACGACCGAGCGAAACCCGCTGCCAACTCGCGATAATCGCAAGCCTATGGCTGCTGTCACCTCCACCCCGATCGAGGCGCTGCTCCGCCAGGTGCCCCCTGTCGATCAGGTTGCGGTCGAGGAACGGGCGGCCTCCCTCGCGAGCCGCTCCATCAAAAAGAGCAGCAAGCTGTGGGCCCTCGACCTCGCCATCAGGGTGATGGATCTCACCACCCTCGAGGGCGCCGACACCACCGGCCGGGTGCGCTCACTCTGTGCCAAGGCGCTGCGGCCCGCACCCGGCGACCCCTCGATCCCCCATACCGCTGCGGTGTGCGTCTACCCATCGATGGCCGCGGTCGCCCGCGAGTGCGTCGGTGACAGCGGGGTCCACGTCGCCTCGGTTGTAACCGCATTCCCATCGGGTCAGTCGTTCCTCGCGGTCAAGGTCGCCGAGGTGAAGACGGCGGTAGCCGCCGGTGCCGACGAGGTCGACATGGTCATCGCTCGTGGAGCCTTCCTGGCAGGCGACTACGCTAAGGTCTACGACGAGATCGTCGCCGTCCGCAAGGCATGTGGTGAGGCCCACCTCAAGGTGATCCTCGAGACCGGCGAACTGGGGTCGTACGACGCGGTGCGCCGTGCCAGCCACATCGCCATGGCCGCCGGTGCCGATTTCATCAAGACTTCGACAGGCAAGGTCTCCCCCGCCGCGACCCTTCCCGTCAGCCTGGTCATGATGGAAGCGATCCGCGACTGGTACCAGTTCACCGGCCGCGCCGTCGGTTTCAAGCCCGCCGGCGGGATCAAGACCGCCAAACAGGCGATCGCCCACCTCGTGCTCGTCAACGAAACGCTAGGCGCAGACTGGCTGACCCCGGAGCGATACCGGATCGGCGCCTCATCGCTGCTCAACGACATCCTCATGCAGATCGCCAAGCAGCGCAGCGGTGTTTACTCATCTGCCGGCTACTTCACGGAGGCCTGAGCATGGCCGTCAACACTCCTCCACGCCTCGGATTTGAGTACGCGCCGGCGCCAGAGGCAACCGACCACTTTCAACTCGCCGGCGTCTATAAGCTGTTCCTCGACGGGGAGTTCGTGGCCCCCGCGTCGGAGCAGCACCTAGCCACCATCAACCCGGCCACGGAAGAAACCCTGGCTGAGGTTTCCGTGGCCAATGAAGCCGACGTTGACCGCGCCGTCAAAGCGGCACGAAAGGCGTTTGCGACCTGGTCCAAGCTGCCGGGCTCAACCCGGGCGCGCTACCTCTTCAGGATTTCCCGGATCATCCAGGAACGTGCCCGCGAGCTGGCCATCGTCGAATCCATGGATGGCGGCAAACCGATCAAGGAATCGCGCGACGTCGACATCCCAATAGCGGCCGCCCACTTCCATTACTACGCCGGCTGGGCGGACAAGCTGGAGTGGGCATTCCCCAACCGAAAGGCCTCCCCCATCGGGGTTGCCGGCCAGATCATCCCCTGGAACTTTCCACTGCTGATGCTGGCCTGGAAAATTGCACCAGCATTGGCCTGTGGCAACACCGTGGTCCTCAAACCGGCTCGGACCACCCCACTGACAGCACTCCTTTTCGCACAGATTTGCCAGCAGGCGGAGTTGCCGCCCGGTGTGGTCAACATCGTCACCGGAATCTCCAGCACCGGCGCCGCGATGGTCGCCCATCCTGACATCGACAAGATCGCTTTCACCGGGTCAACCGATGTCGGCAAGTACATCATGCGAACCACCGCCGGTACCCGTAAGCGTCTGACACTGGAACTCGGCGGAAAATCCGCCAACATCGTGTTCGACGACGCCCCCCTCGACCAGGCCGTCGAGGGCATCATCAACGGCATATTCTTCAATCAGGGTCACGTCTGCTGCGCCGGTAGCCGCCTCCTGGTGCAGGAATCGATCGCAGCGCCATTCCTCGACAAGCTACGCGCCCGGATGGCCCGGCTGCGCGTCGGCAATCCCCTCGACAAGAACACCGACATTGGCGCCATCAACTCCGCCGACCAGCTCCAGACGATCAAGGAATACGTCGAGTCTGGAATAACCGAAGGCGCCGAGATATTCCAACCGCCATGCGAGCTTCCCAAGCGCGGATTCTGGTTCCCGCCCACCGTCTTTTCCAACGTGTCGCAGTCACACCGCATCGCCCGTGAGGAGATCTTCGGCCCGGTTCTCTCGACGCTGACGTTCCGCACCCCGGAAGAGGCGGTCGCCAAGGCCAACAACACCCCCTATGGTTTGGCGGCCGGAATCTGGACCGACAAGGGCTCGCAGATCCTCTGGATGGCACAGCACCTCAACGCCGGTGTCGTCTGGGCCAATACCTACAACCGTTTCGACCCGACATCCCCCTTTGGCGGCTACAAGGAATCCGGCTTCGGCCGCGAGGGTGGCTGGCACGGGTTGCACCCCTACCTGGAGTTGCACTGATGTCCGCCGTACGCTCCACCCCACCAAAGGCCCCCGAGCTGGACATTCGCAAGACATACAAGCTCTATATCGACGGGAAGTTCGTGCGCACCGAGTCCGGCCGCACCTACCAGGTGGCCGGAGGTCGCGTAAACGCACCCCGCGGCTCGCGCAAGGATGTCCGCAATGCGGTGGCCGCGGCTCGCAAGGCGTTTGACGGCTGGTCCGGCCGCACCGCCTACAACCGCGGCCAGGTCATCTACCGCATCGCCGAGATGCTGGATGCCCGCCGCGGCGAGTTCGTGTCGCTACTTGGCAAGGGCCCCGCCGCTGAGCGTGAGGTGGATCAGGCAGTTGACAGCCTGGTCTGGTACGCGGGCTGGTGCGACAAGCTCCACGCCGTGGCAGGGACAGTCAACCCCGTGGCCGGGCCTTACTTCAATTTCACCTTCCCCGAGCCCACCGGCGTGGTCGGTTTGATCGCTCCCGAAGAGCCCGCACTGCTGGGACTGGTACGCCACCTGGCACCGGCGCTGTGCGGCGGCAATGTCATCGTGGCACTCGTAAGTGAGTCGCAGCCGCTTGCCGGCCTGGTCTTTGGCGAAGCCCTGGCCACCAGCGATGTCCCCGCAGGGGTTGTCAACCTGGTGAGCGGATCGCATAGCGAGCTGCTGGCAATCCTGGCCGGGCATATGGACGTCAACGCCATCGACGTTGCCGCATGCAACGACAGCGAGGTGAAACAGGTTCAACTCCTCGCCGAGGCCAACGTCAAACGCATTGTCCGAAGCGACGGAACGCACAGTCTCGAAGCGATCACCTCACTGATGGAGATGAAGACCGTCTGGCACCCCATCGGTCACTAACGCCCCCTTGAGGCCAACATTCTTCAGCGCCACCATTGTCCGTGTTGTGTCCTTAGCCCACGCCTAGTCTTGGTCAGCGATGCAAAACGATTGCGCCTCACCAGGGATCTCCGACACATCGGACTGATCAAGCTCCTCGACCCCATCGTCGGTTGCGATGACGTCGGGATCAAGAAGCCCGATCCCAAGATGATCATCTTGGCCATGGACCGGCTCGGCATTCCCCCAAAACAGCGCAGCAGCGTCATCTACATCGGCAATCGCGCCCACGACGTGGAGGCCGCCATCGCTGCGGGGGTGCGTCCCTGGCTCGTGGGCTTTGGCATTCCCAAAAGCCAGATACCCCAAGAGTTCCGAGCCGTGTTGCGGCGTCCCGGTGTCGAGTACTTCAGCAGCCCCAACGCCTTGCGACAGCGCCTGGCCGAGGTCTCACGCGGTATTACTGGTATATCGAAATCTCCACTCGGCACATGACATGAACGACACCGAACTGCACAACCTGCTGGAAACCACGACCACCATAGCCGTCGTCGGCTGCAGTACCCATCCTGACAAGGCGGCACACAGGATCCCCCTCCAACTCAAGGCTGCCGGATTTCACATCATCCCGGTTCACCCGACCGCCAAAGAGGTGATCGGCGAACGCGCCTATCCCCGCCTCGCCAATATTCCAGAGCCCATCGACCTGGTCGACATCTTCCGGCCGGCGCCTGAATGTGCCGGTATCGTCCGGCAAGCCGTGGCCACAGGGGCCACGGCAGTTTGGTTGCAACTCGGCATCTACTCCGAGGAGGCTCGGCAGGTGGCCGAAGCCGCCGGGATTACGTACATAGAGGATCGTTGCCTGGGTGTCGACGTGGCTCGACTGGGCATCACCAAACACTAAGAGGGTATCTCTAACGCAACAGTTTCACCGCATCGGCGATGGTGGCGACGCGGTGATATGTCAATCCCTTGGGCAGTGACGAGTCGTGGCCGGCGGGAATGACGGCGTGGCTCAAGCCAAGTTGGATGGCCTCGTTCAGGCGAGCTTCGAGACGGCGCGCGCGACGCACCTCCACGGCGAGCGCACGCGTCCCCTCGCACGTCACGGTGAGGACGTTTCCGAAGACACCCGGTGACGACTCGTCGAGGAACGCGCGCCCCGGAGCATCCAGCTCGCCCATACCCACCTTGGTCATGGCGAAGAAGCCCAGTTCGCCGGTTGCACCGAAGCGGTTCTTGATTCCCCGCAGTAGCCGGTTATCCCCGTGGCGTTCGCCCTCCAGGTACAGGACGACGTCAACCATGTGCTCCAGCGTGCGCGGACCGGCTATGGCCCCTTCCTTGGTCACATGGCCGATGAGAACGATGCTGACCCCGGTCGCCTTGGCGCAGGCCATCAGCCGGGCAACCGCGGTTCGCACTTGGGCAGGACTGCCGGGAACTCCCCCGACACCCGGATCGGAGACGGTTTGGACCGAGTCGATCACAGCGATACTCGGCCGGCGCTCGGCAATGGTGGCCACCAGAGAGTCAAGATCGGTTTCGGCGGCAACCTCAATACGAGGCGAGGCGCAGTTCAAACGCCACGCGCGCATCGCCAGCTGCTCCGCAGATTCCTCCCCGCTGCAGTAGAGCGATGGCGCCACCTGTGTGCCGACCCCATCGGCAAGCTGCAACGCCGGCGTCGACTTGCCGATACCGGGATCCCCGCCAAGCAGAACCAGCGAGCCCGGGATGATGCCGCCCCCGAGAACACGATCAACCTCGGCCATACCGGATGGAAGTCGACTTGTGGTTGGCGGCGCAACCGCGTCGAGCGAGATGGTCGGCGTGGCTGAGATGCCAGCCATGCTACGCAACGCCACAACCGGCGCTTGTGCCTGCACCAGCGCGTTCCACTCGCCACAATTCGGGCAACGCCCCGCCCATCGCTGGGTGAACTCCCCGCACTCCTTGCAATTGAAATGAATCCGTTCTTTAGCCATGACCGCAAGCCTGGCGGGTTTAGACGACAACTGTAAGTCGCCGGGTGATACGGTCATGACGTGGCGGCTATGACGTTTCACGAGGTCATGGAGGGAAGCCTGCGCCGGCTCAACGAGACCCGAACGCAGCGCTTCACATTCTCCATTGATGCGGCCATCCCGCATACCCTGCAAATGGTGCGCGAAACGACCGCCACGGTACGAGGCAGCCTCTGGATACAGGGGGCGGCCACGGCAGTGCCCGTAGAGGGAACCCTCGAAATGTCTCCCCTGAAGAAGCGGAGATTGCGCTACCGCCTCTCCTGGCAGTCGGATGACGGCAAGCAGTACCGCTTCGACGGTTGGAAGACACTCCGGTACCTACGCCTCCTCAGCTCGTGGACCACCTTGCCCGGTGCGGTGTACGACGCCGACGGCCGCGTGTGGGCGTCAGCGGAGTTGAAGTTCTCGTTGCGACGCCAGCTCCCCCGTCTCCTCGCCAGCATCCGCTTTGGCGCTCGCCACGATGCCCTGTCAGAACCTCGATGGCGTAATCAACCTGGACGTACCGAGGTCTGGTACACGACGCTCACAGACCCTGACAGCGGAACCGGTGTCTGGCTGCATCACGAACTCATCGCCCCCGACACAGGCAAGCCTTACGTCCACGGCTGGATCAGCGTGTTTCCCCCGGATTCCGTTCCGGTAACCCGGCGCTTCGGGCCTTATGCATGTAGCGCCAACCCATTGCAGTCGCTGGCGGAACACGGCATGACAGTTTCTCCGCAACGCATGAGCGGTGACCTCGGGGACGTCTCATGGGATCTCCGCTGCGCCGGCAACCGTTCCCAGCCCCTGTTTCCCATGTCTCGCACTGTATGGAGACGATCTCTGCTGCCAGCATCACAGATCGTACCTCAACCGAGCGCACGCTTTTCAGGGCCGATCGGATACCCGGCCAAGAAGCTCTCACTGCAGGACGCAAGCGGCGCATCGGCACGCGTCTACGGCCACGGCAATGCACAACGCTGGATCTGGCTGCACGCCGATCTCGGGAATGACGACGTGCTGGAGATCATCGGTGCCGTGGCGCGCCAGCACAGCCTACGCTGGCTTCCAATGCTGGTGTTCATCCAACTACGCCGCCACGGCAAGGTCTGGCCGCGATTCCCTTTGCTCGCCGCTTGGAGATTTCATGCCCGGATCCGCGGTGACACCTGGACTGTGCGAGGCAGAATGGGTGGCCAGCAGTTACAGGTGCAAGTTACGCTCCCTACCACACAAACAGTCGAACTCGAGTACGTCGACCCGGACGGCGCCCACGCGCTGTGCCGCAACAGTGAACGGGCTACGGCACACATCGTCGTGCAGCACGCAAGGCGTCAGACGACAACGATCGAGTGGCAACTGGATGGAACAGCACACGCCGAAATCGGGAGACACCCAACATGAGCCGCGCCACAGACTTCGCCGGTGTATGTGCCGCGATGCTGCCACCCGAAGCCGGTGGCCCCGATGCCGACGAACTGGCAAGGCGCATACATACCTACGTCAGCCAGTTGCCGCGAACGACCCGAATGGCTCTCACCACAGGGGTGCGCAGTATCGACATGTTTGCCCGAGTAACCTCCGGCAAACGGCTGGCCGACCTGGATACGGCAAAGCGGGTGCGCGTACTGCAACGCATTGCGACGAGAGGCCACACCAACGAAGCTCTGGAGGCCATCAAGGCGGTCGTACTACTGGTGGCGGGAGGAGAACGAGCCGCTGCAAAATTTTCTCACGACATCGCCAAGGTGCCGATTCCTGACGATCCACTTCACAACCGGGTGATCCGAGCCTCGGACTGGCCGGGATGCACCTCAGTCGACGCCGTAGTAATCGGATCGGGGGCGGGTGGCGCCATGACTGCGCGCTGTCTGGCACGGTCGGGCATGAGCGTGCTCATCCTCGAAGAGGGTGCCCATCATCCCACCCGTGACCTTCACACCATGTCCCCATTGGAGCGGCAGTCCGAGCTGTATCGCGAGTGCGGCATCTCCTTCGCCATCGGCAATCCGGTTGTCATCCTGCCCCAAGGCCGCAGCGTCGGCGGAACCACCGTCGTCAACTCGGGAACATGCTTCCGCACTCCGGACCACGTGATTCGCACCTGGCACGAGGAGTGCGGCCTCGCACTCGCGGAACCGGCGAGATTCGGGACATACCTGGATGAGGTGGAACGAACACTGCACGTGACCCCCACCCAGATGAGAGTCATCGGAGGCAACGGTCAGATCGCACTCCGCGGAGCACACGCACTTGGTTGGAGTGCATCGCCGCTCATCCGCAACGCGCCCGAATGCGCCGGCACCGGGCAATGTGCCTGGGGCTGTCCGCTCGGCGTCAAGCTGGGGGTACATCTCAACGCGCTCCCCCAAGCGTGCGAAGCAGGAGCCACCATCGTCAGCGAAGCTCGCGCGCACAGGTTGATACGCGAGGGCGACCGTATCGTGGGCGTACGCTGCCGCAGACGCGACGGTAGTTGGTTCGACATCGACGCAAGCATTGTCGTGGTGGCGGCCGGCGCCACCGAAACCCCGGCATTGCTCCGTCGCAGCCGGATCGCATCGCATCCTCACATCGGAAAGCACCTCGCAGTCCATCCCGCGGCGACTGTCGCGGGACGTTTCGAGGAGGCCATCGCCACCGGCGTATTGCAGAGTGTCGGGGTCGATGAGTTCCATGAAGATCATGGCATCCTCCTCGAAGCCACCAAGACACCGCCAGGGATGGGCGCCTCCGTGCTACCGGGCTTCGGAGCATCACTGGTTGAGTCCCTCGAAGGCGCGGACACCCTGGCCAATCTCGGTGTCATGGTGGCGGACAAGTCGTCAGGTCGTGTAGTCGGCTCCACGCAACCGCTGGTCTTCTACGCACTCGACCGTATCGACATGCAGAACCTAGTGTTCGGCATGGAGAAAGCCGCCCAACTGCTGTTCGCCGCCGGAGCCCGCGAGGTCATTCTGGGGCTAAGTCATCAGCCAGTGGTGCACTCACATGCTGAGGCCAAAGCAGTCCTCTCGGGAGTGGCCCGGCACGACCTGCATCTTGCCGGATTCCACCCCACCGGCACGGTTTCAGCCGGTCACGACGCCGCGCGCCACCCGGTTGATGAGCAAGGACGTCTGCGAGGCGTCAGCAATGTTTGGATTGCTGACGCCTCGATACTGCCGGCATGCACACGCGTGAATCCCCAACTCTCCATCATGGCGATGGGGCTCGCCGTAGGCGACTCCGTCACCAATGTAATGAGGTGATGGCAAACGCGACGCGACTACAGGCCAGTTGCTAAAAGGTCGGCAACAGTGGAACACAGTAAGTGCAGCCGGCTCTGGGTCAGTTGACCGACGTTGGGGAAGCGCCGGAACTCGGCAGTGACTTTGGCACTCATGAACCCGCTCACGGCGAGTACCGCAGGCGTTGGCCCGTATGTCTTGCGTATCGCGCTCAGCAGATGAAGCCCATCGATCGAGTCCAACCGAAGATCGAGCAGGACCACTGCCGGCCGGGTCGAAACGATCATGCTGAGCGCTTCGTCGTTATCACGGGCAATGGATACGACGTAGCCGCGGCTTCGAGCAGGCGCCGCTCATCCTCAGCCAGACCGCGATCGATCGCGTCC
>JACWAJ010000059.1 GCA_014874355.1 bacterium
AATCAGAGTTTGTCGAGGTCACGGTAGTTTCTCCTTGATACTTGCGTTAATCTTGCATGTTCTAAAAAATTTCTGTCTTTCATTGCTATGGATGCAAGAGAAACACCAAGATCGAAGAAATTGGTTAACGCATTGATAACAAGTGGCAGATGCGACTGCGCGGAGTTTGAAACCGGTTCAAGAGGCGGCAACCTGCCACGCGCCATGCGGGGGTGGGGTGGCCGTTCGTCACCCTATACTCCAAGATGGGCTTCGTGCTCCCAACACTCGGGCATTTATTAACGGTGGGGGAAGCTGAACGTGTAGCGAAGCAGAAGAGTATGCCTCGGAGAAGTAAAGCCGTAATCGGTGGAAAGGACGTATTGAGCGAGAAAGTTCCGGCTGAAACGCCAGCCGACGCCAAAGTCGGAGAAGTAAATGATCGACCGACCGCTCGTGCTCGTGACGGATGCGGACGCACAGTCGCTCGAGAGAAGGCGTCCGAGTCGGTCGGGATAAAGGGCACAATGGGAATGATGTGATTCCATTACGGCTAAGAAGGAGGAGTTTACGAACAGTTGCCGCCACAGATTTGCCTGCAACGCTGCATGCAGGGAGAAGAACCGGTTTTGATCGCTCCGAGTCTCGAGTAAATTGCCCGTGGCATCCTCACGCCGCAGGTTGTTCGCGTGGGAAAAACCTCCAGCTGCGTCGAAGCTGAAAATCAGTCTCGGAGACACCATGAAACCCAAGCCGGCTCCGAACGCTTCACGGCTAATGCTTTCGCCCTGGTGTGCGTCCACTGATGTTGCCCGTTTCAGGCGATCGTCCAATTTGATCGAAAGCCATGTGCCATCCACACCATAAAACAGGCGGTCAGTGAGAGGGCCACGCAGTCGTAAGCCAATTTCTGAGGAGTGCCCGGAGGATAGAGTTGAATCGAGGGGGAGAGGCGTGGCATTGAAGGTGTGCACCTGTTCGCTGTCGTTAGCGGACACAACGCCATACCGGTAGAGAACACCAAGTTTATGTCCGCCAGCCAGGTCCCTCGTCAACCCCAGTTTAAACAGCATCTGTCGAATGTTCGAGACTGATTTGATGCGCTCGTTGGAAGTAAGGCCGGTCGAGTCGGACTGCGTGATGAGACTGAGCAGCGAACCTTGACCGTTGATCAGATCCAGGCCGACACCAACCGTGGTGCGACCAGTGGAGCCAAATCGGCGTGCTGAGATCAGGGAACCGATCACAAACGTGCTTGTTGTGAAATCGGCGGAGTAGCGTGTCCCTTTGCTGCTGTAGGGAAACAAAGGACTCATGAGTGTAATCCCAGCATTCGAGGAGAATGAGTGGACGCCGTTATGCGAAGCAGCGATGCCTCCACCGACGACGGTAGCATGCGCTCGCCCGACCGGAGCGAAGAAAGACCCCTGCGGTGAAACCGCAAAGTCGATCGGCCGTGGCGAACCGCCACCGAATGCCGCCTGGCTCTCTTCAACGCCACCCGCCCCACTAAACGAAGGCAGCAAGAAGACGCGCCCATCCGCGTTTGTAAACCCGGTGGCGTAAGCAGGGTTCTCCAGGCTGTCCAGATGTGGATCCGAAAAGGCGACAAAACGCATGAGAAAGGGCATCTGGGCGATCTCGGACAGACTGGCGACATAACGCTGGTAAGTGGATGCTATTTCGCGCGGAGATTCCTCTTCCCCTCCAGCGTCACTGAAGGTGTTGCTGTTGGGGCTGACTTCTTGGGTCCTGTCTGGGGAGTCGCGGCCCTCGTTGCCCTCGCCCATCTCGCGCGTCTGCGCGGGCACGAAGAATTGTATACCCCGGTTGGCCCGGACGATCACGCCCCGGCCGGGTTCCACCAGCACTCTGCGCCGCGGGTTGCTCAAACTCACGACCTCGACGAGCCCGTCATAGACGGCAACCCGCGTGTCCCCAAGCGAATTGACCTCCACGCTAAACTTGGTGCCGCGCACGGCGATCGAGGCGGTTGGGCTGTTGACGCGATAAGGGTTGGGACGGCCGCCGAGATGGTTGATCTTCAGGTACACGTAGCCTCGGGTGATCTCAAGCAACTCACGCAGGGAACTCGCAGACCGGTAGTCTTTCAATACCACCCGCGATCCCGGCTTCACAATGATCACGCTGCCGTCGCTTAACTCGATGGTCAGGCTTCCGCCACTTCCCGTCTGAATCTCGTCACCTGGAAACAGCACGGTGTCCCGGGTGATCGCCACCGCGGGATTGTTTGAGCGCGACAGGAGGACGAGTCCGCTTACGCTTACGACGCGCACATCAATCGCAACACCTTGCCCCCATATCCGGTCTTGGACCGCGAGGATTACGGTCATTGCCAGGAGCAGGCGCACGCACACCCCAACCCGCGGCACCGCTGCCCGAATCGCCGGAAGTCTCCAAGCGGCTGGTTTCACTTTTCCTCCAGGGGGTCCTCTTCCCGGTGGCCATCCCCTTCGGCCTCCGCCGCAGTTTCGCCGTTGGTGGACGCGCATAAATGGTATCTGGCGATTAATCGCTGGATGGTTCGGCGGTCCAGTCCAAGCACGGCAGCCGCACGGTGGCGGTTTCCGCCGACCTCACTTAAGAT
>JACWAJ010000060.1 GCA_014874355.1 bacterium
CACGAGGATCGCACCACGCGTACTTGCAGTACTCGTGGGAGAACCGGAGAAGCCGACGCCGAGATCGGTGAGTCGGAGTGGAGGCAGCAGTGGTGCATTACTGAGACAGGCTGCTAGTTCTTGCCTCGCGAGAAAAGACCCTTCTTCTTGGTCTTGCGCGGGGTGTCCTCGAATCTGGCATCTGCAACACGCTCCCTGGCCGTCTCGGCTGAGGGCTCACGCCCCGCCGGCATCGGACAGATCAAACTCGCCAGCTCGCGAACTCTGCGACTAACCTGGGTATCTGGCTTCTGCAGCACAAAGGGAGCGCCACGATTGATCGAGGTGCTGACCAGAATCGCATCGTATGGCAACTGCACCGGCACGCTGCGGCCCAACGCTTCCTCAACCGAGGCCTTGGTCAGATCGGAATTGGCTTCGTTGCGGTTGAGCGCAACGACCACCTTCATGGAGTCGACACCTACCGCAGCCATGAAGCGGAGCATGCCTTGAGTGGCACGCACACCAGGATCTGACATCGAACTCACCAGGACGACGCGGTCGGCCGCCAGCATCGCAGCAAGTCCAGCGGGAGTGATATGGCTGGGCAGATCCACGATGACAATGTCGGCAAGTGAACGCAACTGAAGGAGCAAGGCATGCGCAAATTCAGGCGAGACGACAGCATCAATCGCCGGCAATGGTGGCGGCAATAACGCCATCACGTTCGCAGGGCCGTCCACGAGACGTGGAATGAGGGCTTTGCGGTCAGCCGAAGGAGAACTGCGGGCGACCTCCATGATTCCTTCCGGCGCATCGAGTCGCAGCATCCGCCTGACGTCGCCATGTTGAAGGTCAAGATCGACAATGGCAACCCGTCGCCTCGTCTCGTTGGCCACGAGGAGCGCCAGGTTGCACGCGATGACACTCGTGCCGGCACCACCCTTGCCCGAGACAACAACAACGACTTGCTGGTCAGGATTGGGCGGGGGAACCGCCACCGTAATCGGTGCCGCAGGCTGCGGCTCCGGTTCGGGGCTGGGACTGGGAGCTACAGGTTGTTCGGTAGGTTCCGTAGCCCCGGGAGCCGCCAGCACGCCCGTGGCCGCGCCTTTCGCGGCAACGACATTGCGCACCGTGGCGAGCCTCGGGCCGCCGCGGACGGCACTGCCCCTGGTGGCCGCGCCTTTCGCGGCAACGACCTTGCGCACCGTGGCGAGTAGCTCGTCGGCGCCGAACGGCTTTATCAGGTAGTCGCGAGCACCTGAATCGGCAACCCGCTGCAATGTGCTGTCGTCATCGTCTATGCCCATGACCACAACGGTGGGCGCGGGGACGTGCTGGCTAATCGTCTGAGCCGCACGCAGCCCATCGCGATGGGGCAGCTCCATGTCGATCAGAACAACGTCAGGCTGGAGGTCGTGAGCACTGTTCACCCCAGTGGCGCCATCCCGAGCAGTGCCGCAAAGTTCCAGATCCTCAGCGGCGTCGAGCTGGCGTTCGATATTGGCGAGAGTGCGGGCGGAGTTGTCTATGACAAGAACACGAACCATGGAGCCCTCGACTCTACGGCAAGCCGGTGACCCTGTGGCTCAGCGCCCCCGGCAAGGTGCTCAACTCGCGCTTGACGGACCGACCACCGGCGCCGGGAACGCCTCCGGAGTCTCCATTTCCCCGCTTGCAGCGTCGCCGTCCGACCCGGAATCGGCGCGGGGCTGGAGCAACCTCAAAGTTTCAACAATGATCTCGGTCTTGGTACGACGGTCTCCATTGCTGGAATCGTATTGACGCGTGCGCAGCCGTCCCTCTATGTAGACGCGCCGACCGCGCTGACAGTAGGCCGCCGCCGTCTCCGCAAGGCGTCCAAAGGCGACGATAGAGTGGAACTCGACACTCTCTTGCATGATGCCGTCGCCGTTGCGCCAGCGGCTGTTGGTGGCAAGCCGCATAGTAGTCATGGCACGGCCCGATGTGGCAATGCTCTCGGCGTCACGGGTGAGATTGCCGACGAGGATTACGCGATTGATCACAGCAGGTCTCCTTAATGAGCGGTTTAGGGAAGGCTTAGGTCGCTTTGAGGGTCTTCGGCAATGCCGTCGCGGCGAATCTCGAAGTGCAGATGGGGGCCGGTGGAATTGCCCGTCGACCCCACCGTGCCGATGACGTCTCCGGCATCCACATCGGTGGCATCACCGACCAGCAGAACGCCTGATAGGTGTCCGTAGAGGCTACTGAGGCCGCCTCCGTGGTCCAGAACGACGGCTGTTCCATAACCACCGTTGCTGACGTGGACGGCCACCCGGCCTGGGGCCGTGGCATACACGGGCGTCCCGAGCGGTGCCGCTAGATCAATGCCGGAATGCCAGTGGCCACCGGGACAGGCTCGGTCGACCGGCTCGAAAGCAAATCTGGTGCAGCCGAACCCCTGCGTCAACTGCGCCCCCGTCACCGGCTTGACGAATCCGTCGCTGCTGGAACCATCATCTGCCGCCACCGCAATGGCGCCAAGCGCCACGATGGCAATCAGCACAGCGGCGGTGGCCGTGCCGCAGCCCCGAATCATGCTGCCTTCCGGCGAGTTGCCGGGTGACGCGTGATCAGGTGCTGGAAAGACTTCTCGACGTGGTGGCTCAGCGTGACAACCTTGGTTTCCAGGTGCGAAGCCGTGTTGAGCGCGCCAGGCACCTTGAGCATCAGATACAGGGTGGCCATGGCGTAAAGGCCCTCGGCCAGGCCACCGTTGTGGTCGAAACCCTCGACAATGGCCACCCTCAACACGATGAGTTGCACGGCCTGCATGAACACTGTGACCAGAAAGAGCCGCAGCCAGGCGCGAGCATGGCTGCGGGTATCGGGCAGTACCCACAGCAGAGCCGCCAGCGGCGCGGTCACCACCAGGACATTGAGCAGTGCGGTGCGAACCACATAGGCGAGCGCCAGGACGACCACCCCGATAACCAGTGCTACCGCGAACAGTCCGTGGAAAACGTCCTGGGTCACCTTGAGGCGATCGACGGCAGGTGCGCTGATGCTTGCCGACCACGGCATGCCATCCACGCTGAGCTGGTCACCCAGGCTCTGCGCGGCATGACCCATGGCGTTGTTGAGGTCGATGGTCAGCTGCATGAACAGCAGCGAGAAATGCGCCAGAGCAACAGCGACGATAAGACGTGGCATGACCACTCTCAGGTCATAGCGGGCCTGAACGCTGTTCTCGAACATCCCGCGTAGCGAGGCCACAACGATTACGCCCACAACCAGGATGTCCGTCATCAATGCACAGCCGAGGTTGAGGCGCTGCAACGTAGGGTTGGCCGTCAATGCTCGCTCACCCGGCACTGTCGTATCGACCGTGCTGAAGAGGTAGCGGTTCAAAACATCGCCGATCTCGGCGCGAGCGTGATCGACGAAGTGGCCAAGCAAGCTCATCACCAGGTGCATGAGACCGCTGGCAGGGTCGAGGAAGAGCAACAGCGCGCGAGACACGGACAGCCGTCAGTGAATCGTCGATGGCACGCTGGCGATGACGGCATGGGCCAGCGTGCCGGCAATCTCGACCCCGATGGTCCCAAAGACGATGCGCCCGATCCAGCTCTTCGCCTGCACGACACTGTGCGGATCGACGGCCACGATCTTGTACATGAAGGCGACCAGGAAAGCCAATGCCCCTACCGAACCGATGATCCCCTGGGCCAGCAGGATCCAGTTGTCCATAAGCGTCTTGAGCTGATCCACAGGGCGACCTCCATCAGTGGTGGACGGTCGCCCTTCCGACCGGCAGGACCTCGCCTGCAGGCGGTGATACTACACTTGTTTGTATGGTTGCGTCAACCGGCACCCGCCACGGTGGCAAGGATCTCGGCGCCGTAGCGGGCCAGTTTCACCGGGCCGAGCCCGGCTATGCCCGACAACTCATCGAGGCTGACCGGGCGCTGGTTGGCGATGGTTGCGAGCGTGGTGTCGTGCAGGATGACATCGCCATCGCCCGTGTCGCAAGGTGCCGCCCCAATCCGCAGCGCCTTTCGACCCCACCACCAGACCGGCTTGCCACTGCGAAGATCGACATTGTTGGCCCAGATCAGGAAGTGCAGCCGGTCTAACCAGGGGGTGAAGGCGGGGGTCAGCGTATAGGGCTCATGCGCGTAGGCCAGCGGCGTACGAATACGCACCGGATCTGCGGTCAGGACCACGCTTACCGGATTGCGTGCCAGCCAGTGGTGGTGCAGGATCTCGATCGTCTCTGCCGGATCTTCAAGCACCGCGTCGGTGATCTCCACGACATCTGGATACGGTGCCACCGCGGTGCCAGAGACGACCGCGCCACGTCCAAGGGCTAGGGGTGCGAGCATGCACCGAGAGTACACGAACGTGTGTTCGTCGGGAGGGGCCCCGTTGCAAGCCCTTAGCCCCCCTCGTGCACCATTCGCGAGTCGGTATCGATGATCCGACGTTCCGCGTCGCTGATTCGATGCTGCACCAGAAAGCTGCGAGTGCCGATCTTCCACAATGCCTGGCCACGACGCAATTGGCTGAGCAACTCCGCTTCCGCACCCGTCAGGCCGAGGAGATCTTTCGATGCGGCCACGTCACCCGGCGCCTGGTAGTAGATGACGCGCGTCTCCGAGTCCGAAAGCAACCCTCTAGCCAGCGCCACTTGTTCTGAGTCCTGATCGCCTGCGGCGGTGAGGTCGGAGAGGCGGTGTACCACCGCAATGTTCTGCACACCATAGGCCCGCGCCAGCTTGTAGCTGGACTGCAGCCAGCGGGCGATGGCGACGTTGCGCAGGCATACCCATGCCTCGTCCAGTACGAGCAGCCGCTTGGTCGGCTCAGGCCGCGCCAGCGCACGCTGCAACCAAGCCGCAGCACACGCCATGAGGATGCCGAGCGCCTCGGACTGGTAGACCGACGAGAGGTCGAACGAAACCAGCGGAGCGGTCAGATCGATTTCACCCGAGGTCGGGCCGTCGAACATGCCGCGCAAATCGCCCTCGCAGAGACGCTGCAACTCCAATGCGGCCTCGCGACTGCCACGAGCCAGACTTGCAGCGTCTGTCGCCAGGCGACGCGCCGACGCGTCGGACGGATGGAGCAGGCAGTCGACCACGGCTGGCAGCGTTGGTTCACCGTAGCTGCGTGCCGACGCGGACTCCAGTGCCACGCTGCCGGCGGCGCGCTCCTCGGGTGTCAGCGGTCGTTTGAGTGACGCCGCGATGATGGCGAGCAGCACGCCCAGTTGGTCCTGGGTGACCTGCTCTTTCGGTCGGTCGGGATCGCCCACCCGCGGGTCCAGCGGGTTCAATCGAACGCTACCGCCGGGGGTAAGCCGCAACGGCTCGACGCCGACCGCCTCGCATAGGGCACCATTCTCCCCCTTGGGGTCGAGCATCACCGCGCGGCGGCCAAATACCAGTTGGCGCCAGACATAACTCTTTACAAACGATGACTTGCCAAAACCGATCTGCCCGATAACCAGCATGTTGGGCCCGGACAGGTGTTTTCCGTAAAGCTCCCAGGGGTCGTAGCAGAAGGCGCCGCCGTAGAGGTCCTGCCCGATATAGCAGCCACGCGCACCCAGCCCGCCCTCGGCGATGAAGGGATACGCCGCCTGGAAGTGTGCCGTCGTGACGCGATGTGCCGGCTGGCTCGACCTGAGCCTCACCGAAGCCCCCGGGCCAGCGGCAGCGTGTAACTGAAGGCCACATCCTGGAGGCCACCAAGCCGGCGCAGCAAGAGGCGCGCTTGGTTCGCCTGCTGCTCGATCTCGCCACAGGCGACCTCGAGGGCGTCGGGATCGGCGGCGGATACGGTCACGTAGCCGGAGAAGCGAATGTCGGCATGGCCGTCGGCAAGTTCCTGCTCACGACGCAGGACGGATTCCTGCTCGCGTTGGCGGCGCATTGTCATGAGAAAGCCATGACGTTGGCGCAACTCGGTGTCGGCAACATCCACCGTCCGCGCCGCCTCGACATCACGCTGGGCACGAAATGGGGATACCGGCTCCAAGGTGACGCTGACGGTACGCTGCACCCAGGTTTGGAGCAGCAGCGGCGCCAGAAAGTCAGGGCCCGTGTCACTACGCGGCCACTCGGCGATCCAGTACGTGACATGGAACGCCGAGTCGGTTCGATAGTGTGCCCAATGCGCATCGGTGGCGGTAGGCCACGCCTGAGCGGGATTGACGCCGGCGTCACTGGGGGCGTTGACGTTGTTCATCGAGATCGTTGTCCGTGACGCAGGGTCGAAGGAGATGCGAATCGACTGTGCCAGCAAGCGTGGCGTCAACAATCCGACCACGTCCAGATCAGCACCCTGGAGCCGCGATGCCAGCGTGTAAGCCTCGCGAACGAGCACGGCACAGGCGGCATCATCACCAGTCCCCGCCAGCTTTATCGCGCGTGCCGCCTTGACCTTGTCGATCTGGATAACCACGAATGTTTCGTGGTTCTGCGTTGTGGGACCTGCATCCCCCACGAGTTGAAGATAGCTACGTACCGCAGCCGACGTGTGGGGGAGTGCGATCGCGTCGCGTAGGTACTGCCCGATGGCATCTCCCGGATCGGGAACCGTGCGCTCCAGCCACTGCAACCGCTTGATCGGGCTGCCTTCGCGACCGGCACCCGAGAGTACGTCCGCCCATTGCCCCAGAAGACGCGCCTTGGCATCGTGGTCGAGCAGCGCAAACGAACGGCCCCGTACCACGATGACAGCAGCGTAACTGCCGTCTGAGACGTCGCGGATGACGCCCAGGTCGCCCCCCGTCACCGGTGCCGCGATTATGGAAATCCCCTTCAGCGTCGGGGGCATGTCCGGCTGCGTGTCGGCAATCCGTGTGTGGCCCAGGAGCGGCGCTACCGTGGCCCATGTGGTCTGCTTGCGAAACTTGCGGATCATCCAGCTGGCGGCAACCGGGACCACCTGCTCCAGTGTCCGGCTGTCACTGAGTGGCCAGAAGCATGCGAAGAGAGCGCCAACAATCGCAAGGCAGGCTATGAAGAATGTGACGACGGTGACGGCGGCGTGCAGCGACGCCAAGGCAATGATCCCGGCGACGACCAGGACCCCGATCTGGGGTAGGCGCAGGCCCATGATCAGGCCGCGTTTCTCCAGCGGACCAAAGCGGTAACGAATCTCACCTGACGGCATCAAACACAGTTCCTAGAGTGAGCCATGGCCACCGGCGGCTCGTCCGGCCGGTTTCCCGCCCCCCATGGACAACGCTACTCCGCCACCACCGGACTGTGTCGAGGTAGGGAATATGCCCCCACCGCTACCGCCACCCTTGACGGGAGCAACGCCTCCGGGACCAGGGCCGGTCGGCGCACCGCTGAGCCCAACTCGAGCGACGCCCCCCCCAGCAGGGGCTCTCGGCGACGCCCCGACCAGGCTGATACCTACGTCACCGCCGGCAAACGGTACACCCGCGCTAAAGCCCGCTCCACCCGCACCGGTCAGCCGGGCCTCGTTGTTGCGGCGAATCTGGGAATAGATTTGATTGGACGACGGCGCCACCGCCACCGCCTGATTCAAGGTGGTTCGAGAGGCGATGGTAGCGACCGCCGCACCTTCGGCCAGCGGCAGCAGGCCGATGAGCAGGTTGGGAAGCACGGCGGCAAGCAGGAGAACGACGATTCCCCCAAGAGCGGTGGCAAAGGTGCCGCCGCTGGACTGCGAACCCAGTGCCGCAACCCCCACCGAGAGGACGGCAACGATGAAGAACTTGAGCAGGATCAAGCCCACCAGCGTTTCCAGGAGACGCTTGGCGATCCGCGACGTGCTTGGAAATACGATCGTTGCCAGAGCAAGTGGGATAAAGACAGCCGTGGCATAAACGGCACCGTTGCGGAAAAGCAATTCGACGAAGACGAGCAGACCGCAGACGACTATGAGGATCGCGCAAATGAAGATTACGAACGGCGCGACAATCGAGTTGGGGTTGCCGGCGGTGAGTGCGGTCGAGACGTTGTTGGCGAATGCCTGATAGTCGCTGTTGAGCGTGGCTGACATCGCCTGACTCGCCTCGTCGACGATGGCCAGCAGCAGGTTGACGACGTGAGAAGCCGCGAACGTGCCAATAATGGCCATCGGCAGATACACGAACGCCGCTCGCAATACCAGAGTGGGGTTACCTGTGAGTGCCGACTTGACCGCCGCAGCCAGCAACATCGGCAACATGACCATTACGCCGAGTGCGATCATGGTCGCGTAGTGCTGCTGGAACCAGGCGCCGTCGAGGTTGACGGCTGTGTTCTGCTGCACCAACCCGATCACCTGGGCAAGGATCCACGTAGCCCCACTGGCGACCCAGTTGGTAAATGACTGCAGGACCTGCGCCACCACCGACTGCGTGATCGCATCGGCAAGTGGCGGCGCCAGGTGGCTCAGCACCCCTTTCCCCTCATGTCCATAAGCCCCAACGGGTATATCCACGGAAACATCTCAGTTCCCGCAAATCACCCCAGACCTTCCCCCATTCTCTGTTCTGGCAGCCTGCCAGGTATGTCTCCGTATGTCTGCGTCAGGCCGCGGTGGCGGCCCCACATACGGAACGATCCGTTGCTCAGTGGAGACCCTGACCCATGTGGTAGAAGAAGTTGACGAGGATGGCGGCAGCTCCGACCACCGCTGCGCCGAGACCTGAGGCAACAACCGTCTTCTGCCCCTTGGATGCGGCGGCGACATTCGACGAGGTGGCACCGAAGGCCCAGATGACCCCACCCAGAATTGCAGCGGCCAGGCAGCCCAACAGCGCAAATGCAGAGGCGGCGTTAACCAAATCCTGAATCGTCCCGAAGCCAGGAAGGGCCGACCCGTCGGGTCGGATACTGACGTCCAGTAGCAAGTGCATTAGCGGTTCTCCTCGTCTTCTCTTGACGTAATGCCGGTGGAATCGCCGGAGCCCAAGGGCAACGGCAGCGGGCATCCCTCTCTGCGGGCAACTCGCATCTGGAGCAGTTTACTGAGTCTGATTAGGTTTTCCAAGTGCTACGGGCGTGTTTGAACGCCCGCAATTCCATTGTCCGTGTTTGAACGCTCGGCAACCCACCCCTCGCGCTGCGATCTGACCGAATGCAGACCACATGACACCGGTGTACGACCGAGCTAACATCGTGGCTCAATGAACGATCTCACCGACCTGCGTCTCGACGGTGTCGAACGCATCCTCATCGTTGCCGCCCATCCCGACGACTGTGATTTCGGCTGTGCCGGTACCACCGCACGCTGGATCCAAGCCGGTGTCGAGGTCAGCTACTGCATCGTCACCGGCGGCGACCAGGGCGGCTTCGATAAATCCATGGCCCGCACCGACATGGCACAGATCCGGCGGGCTGAGCAGAGTGCCGCGGCACGTGTTGTCGGCGTCACCGATATCGCGTTTCTGGGTTATCCCGACGGCCGGCTAACGGCGTCGGTCGAGCTACGGCGCGACATCAGCCGCGTCATCCGGCAGCGACGACCGCAGCGCGTCGTTTGCCCGTCACCGGAAATCAACTATGCCCGCATCCATGCCAGCCACCCCGATCACCTGGCGACCGGCCGTGCCTCACTGGCCGCCGTCTACCCGGACGCCCGCAATCCCTTTGCCCACCCTGCACTTCTCGCCCAGGAGGGCCTGCACGAACACACAGTGAGCTCGACATGGTTGATGGCACATCCTCATTGCGACATCGCCGTCGACATCACCGAAAGTTTTGACACCAAGGTCGCCGCTCTGCGCTGCCATACCAGTCAGTTCATCGAAATCGACAAGCTGGAAGGGCGGCTACGCCAGTGGAGCGAGCACACCGCGACGACAATGGGTTTGGCAAACGGCCGGCTGGCCGAGGCGTTTCTGGCCCTCGATACCGAATAACTTATCCGACCGACACATCCACCAGCGCTTGCCGGAGAGACATCCATGCCCCAAACATCAGCCTATGGTTGCTGGCCCTCGCCATTGTCGGCACATGACGTGGCCGCGGCGAGCCTGCGTCTTGGCGACGTTTGCGTCGACGGTACCGACATCTACTGGACTGAAGGTCGCGCCAGCGAAAACGGCCGGTGCGCAATCGTTCGCTGGCGTGATGGCACGACGCACGATGTTATTGCCGCACCCTTTTCGGCACGCACCACAGTTCACGAGTACGGCGGCGGCGCCATCGCCTGCCGCGATGGCATCGTCTACTTCACCGACAGCGCTAAGGGGCAGGTATTCCGCGTTGACGGCAACGGCGGCGAGCCCACACCGATAACTCCAGCCAGCAAGGATCAACGGTTCGCGGATTTCGTCGTCGATTCCACGCACAACCGGCTCGTCGCCGTTGGCGAAGACCACAGCGGAGCCGTCGTCGTCAACCGCATCGTCGCCATCTCCCTTGAGGACGGCGGTGTCACCACGCTCGTATCTGGAAGCGATTTCTATGCGTCGCCTCGCCTGGACCCAAACGCACGGCGGCTTGCCTGGATCGCCTGGAACTTTCCCCAGATGCCCTGGGACGGCACGGAGTTGTGGTGTGCCGATGTTGCCACCGACGGCAGCCTAGATACACCACAACGGATCGCCGGCGGGACGAACGAATCTGTGGTGCAACCACACTGGTCGTCCGGCGCCGAGCTGTACTGCGTCAGCGACACCGGTGGCTGGTGGAACGTGTGCCGGGCCGGCACCGAAGGACTCATCAACGTGGCGCCCATGGCGATGGAATGCGCCAGCCCACCATGGAATTTCGGCCTGTCGACGTATGCCCTGACGGCCGATCGGTCGCTCGCGCTGTGTGCCGCCGGCAACGGACTTTGGAGACTGCGTAAGGTCGACGCAGATTCCGGTGACATCCATGACGTCAACGTCACCTTCACCGACATGGGCAGTCATGTCCACTTCGCCGGCGACCGGCTGCTCATCGACGGCGGCAGCCCGGCCGAGCCCAAAGGGCTCCACCTCGTCGACCTCACCACCGGTGCCGTCGAGACGATCTGGCGGTCGGCAACGTCACCGCTGGACGCCACCTGGATTTCCACTCCCGAAAGCATCACCTTCCCCACTCCCGACGGTGCCTTCGCGCACGCATTCCTCTACCGGCCGCGCAACCCCAACGTCAGCGCACCGCAGGATGAGCCACCACCGCTTTTCGTGCGAGTTCACGGTGGGCCTACCTCGGCGACGAGCACATCCCTGAACCTCAACGTGCAGTACTGGACCACACGCGGCTTTGCGGTGTGCGACGTCAACTACGGTGGCAGCACGAGTTACGGCCGCGCCTATCGCGAAAGGTTGCGCGGCATGACGGGCTGTGTAGATGTCGACGACTGCGTGGCGGCAGCGCAATACCTGGCGCAACGCGGCGACGTCGATCCCAACCGCATGGCCATCAGCGGCGGCAGTGCAGGTGGTTATGTCGTCCTGTGTGCACTCGTCTTTTCCCGCAACATCTTTGCCGCCGGAACCAGTTACTACGGTGTCACCGATGTCGAAACCCTGGCCCGCGACACGCACAAGTTCGAGTCGCGTTATTACGACAGCCTCATCGGACCGTACGACACACATGCCTCGCTGTATCACAACCGCTCCCCAATCCATTTTGTGTCGCGCATCCGCACTCCCCTACTCATCCTGCAGGGGTGCGACGATCCGGTCGTACCGCTATCCCAGGCGGAGGCGCTGGTCGAAGCGTTGCGAGCGAGCGATGTGCCCCACGAATACGTCACGTACGAAGGCGAGCAGCACGGCTTCCGCATTGCGGCCAACATCAGCCATGCCCTGGAAACAGAACTCGCCTTCTACACGCGGGTCATGGGCCTCATGCCTGTAACCATCTAGTTCGTCTCCGCGCCACCGATCACGGCGATAACGGGATGCGCCACGAGGACCGGTTCTGCACTCAGTTCGACAGTGTCGCGAAGCGCATCCGCCCATATGGCCGCGTCACCGTCTCGATTGGTATGCAGCACGGCGATGCGCTGACCCGCCTCGACGCGATCACCCACCTGCACGTCGAAGACGATGCCGGCGGTGTGGTCTACATCGGACTCCTTGGTCTCGCGCCCGGCGCCGAGCTCCATGGCCAGATGTCCCACGGCCAGAGCATGCACCCGTGATACGTGACCGGAACGCTTGGCCACGACCTCCAACTGACGTGACGCGTAGGCCACGCGACCGTCGACAACCGCCGACAGGTCGCCCCCCTGAGCCAAAACCCAGCGCTCGAAGACCGCCAAAGCACCACCGTCTTTGAGTTTCTCGGTGGCATTGCGCCGCAGAGCATCCACGTCACTCGCAGGCTGTGCTGCCAGCACCATCTGCGCCGCCACCTCGGTGCAGAGCGCGACGAAGTCCGGCGGGCCGTCGCCGCGAAGAGTGGCAATCGCCTCCTCGACTTCGAGGAGGTTGCCCACAGTACGTCCGAGGGGCCGGTCCATGGCGGTGAGCACACAGCGCACGCGCCGGCCGAAGCGCTCGCCAAGCGCAATCGCCGCGTTCGCGAAGGCGCGGGCTTGATCCAGCGTCGTAAAGAAGGCTCCCTCGCCGACCTTGACGTCGAGCACGATCGCCTCGGTCTCCACGGCCAGTTTCTTGCTCATGATCGAACTGACGATGAGCGGCAGCGACCGCACCGTCGCGGTGGCGTCGCGCAAGGCGTATATTTTGCGATCGGCCGGAACCACATCGGCCGTCGGAGATGCCACCGCCATCCCGACCTCCCGGCAACACCGCACCAACTCCGCAAGAGAAAGGTCGATGCGCATACCAGGAATGGACTCGAGCTTGTCTAGGGTGCCGCCGGTGTGCCCAAGTCCCCTGCCTGAGAGCTTGGGCACGGCAACACCCATCGACGCCGCCAGCGGGGCCACGACCAGCGTCGTCTTGTCGCCAACACCACCTGTGGAGTGCTTGTCGACAGTCGGCCGGCCGATGCCGTCGAGACTGACCGTCTCGCCCGAAGCGATCATGGCCCGCGTCAGCGTCTCGGTTTCTGCGGAGGTCATCCCCTGCCAGACCACGGCCATACAGAAGGCGGCCATCTGATAGTCGGGCACCTGCCCGCCGACATAGCCCGTTACCAGGAATTCGATCTCTTCTGAACCGAGTTCGTGGCCGTCACGTTTGCGCTCGATGATGTCTACTGCTCGCATGAGCGGCAGCGTAGCGTTCAACCGCCAAAACCCGGCCCCTTCTGCCAACATGCGCTGCGTCGGTGAGATTGACATCACCAGACCGCGTTGGAGCGAACGCCCCACCACGCTCGTGCCCGTGATCCTCGGCAACATCAAGAACTTCGAGCCGGGCGCCAGCGAGAAGCGCTTCGAGCAAGGGCGCCAAGAGGCATGGAACAAGGAACAGGGAGGGCCGGGCCCGCGTCATTCATGACATGGCGGAGGCCGATGCGAAGTGTCGCGTTGGTGTCGGAGTGGGCGGTTTAGGCTTGGAGCATGGCCGGGCAATGCCGGACTATGCGGCTGTAGAATGGCGCCACTCAAAAGTGTCACGCTGGCTTGCAACGAGGCAGCGCCGGCATGAATGGGCAGCGATCACGTCATTCAGCCAGAGGGGACCTCATGGTCGACTACCCACGTCACATACCGGCGCCGGCGCCGCACAGCGGCGGACGGACGATCCTGCGTGTGCTCGCGGTTCCCGCGCTGGCCGCAGCCTTGCTACTGAGCGCCTGCAGTCCCACCAGCGGGTCCAGCGGCGGACAGGGCTCGCACAAGGCGGCCACAGCCACTGCCGACACCAGCAAGTGCCTGCCCGAGGAGACCCCCATCACCGAGGCTCCGGATGCACTGGTCACCCTGTGGGCACCCATGCACGTCAACGCGATCCCCTCCTGTGCGGACTTCAACGCCCAGCCGCCGACGCCCAAGATCCGCAACCTGACCACAGGTGCGTCGCGCATGTCGGATGCGGATGCCCACGCCCTGGTGGCGGCGATGATGAAC
>JACWAJ010000061.1 GCA_014874355.1 bacterium
GCGAAGTCCCCAGCAGCGAAACGCCATGGCGTTTCGCTGCTGGGGACTTCGCTGGAGGCCATCCATTTAGCGGAGAATCGCCAGCGCTTCAAACAGCTTCTGTGTGACATCGGCGAGCCCGGCCCGGAATCCAAGTCGGTGGACTCGCTGGTGCAAGCACAGGCCTTCTGCAACCGGATTGGTTTGCCGCTGGTGGTGCGGCCCGCCTTCACTCTTGGAGGCACTGGGGGTGGCCTCTGTGACACCAAGGATCAATTCGCAGAACGCGTGCTTGCCGGTCTGGCGGCGTCGCCGATCGGTCAAGTGCTGGTGGAGCGTTCGCTCGCCGGATGGCGTGAGGTGGAGTACGAGGTGGTGCGTGATGCTGCGGGTACGTGCATCACCGTGTGCAATATGGAGAACATCGATCCGATGGGGGTGCACACCGGTGACTCCATCGTTGTCGCACCGGCACAAACGCTGACCGATCGCGAGCACCAACAGTTGCGCAGCGCGGCACTTCGTATCATCAGCGCTCTCGACATTGCGGGTGGCTGCAATGTTCAGTTCGCGCTGGCGCCCAACTCACACGAGTACTACGTCATCGAGGGCAATCCCCGAGTCTCGCGTTCGTCGGCGCTGGCGTCCAAAGCCACGGGTTTCCCCATTGCCCGGGTCGCCGCCAAGATCGCGGTGGGCAAGCGCCTCGACGAGATCGTAAATGCGGTCACGGGCAAGACGTTTGCCGCCTTCGAACCTGCGCTTGACTACTGCGCGGTCAAGATCCCGCGCTGGCCGTTCGATAAGTTTCCAGAAGGGGATCGCCGGCTCGGTACGCAGATGAAGTCCACCGGCGAGGTGATGGCGATCGAACGCTCTTTCGAGGCCGCCATCAACAAGGCATTGCGTTCGCTGGAGCAGCGGCCATCCGCTTCATCTGAGCTTCGCGAACCGAAACTGATCGACTCCGCCAATGACTTGCGCATCTTCGCGATCCTCCAGGCTTTGCGCGACGGTGCCAGTTGCACTGATGTGGCGCAGCGCAGCGGGATCATGCCGTGGTTCATCGACCGGCTCCACAGCATTGTGTGCTGCGAGGAATCGTTGCAGCGAAACGGACTTGATGACGAAATCTTGCGCCGAGCCAAACGCATGGCGCTGAGTGATTCGCGAATCGCTGAACTCTGCAGTATTGACGTTAGCGCTGTGCTGTCGCGGCGCGATGCGCTGGGTTTGAAGCCTGTTTTCAAATGTGTCGATACGTGTGCGGCAGAGTTCGAGGCAACGACGCCCTACTACTACTCGACCTATGAAACCGAAGCTGAAACGTATGCACTGGCCGATGGGATTGCGCCGGTCATCGTGCTCGGCAGTGGACCCATTCGCATCGGCCAGGGCATTGAGTTTGACTACTGCTCGGTACAGGCGGCGCTCTCGCTGCGGGCGCAAGGCGTCCCCGCGGTAATGATCAACAGCAATCCCGAGACCGTCAGCACCGACTTCGACTGCAGCACGCGGCTGTACTTCGAACCTCTCGACGTCGAGGCTGTGGCCGCGGTGTTCAGGGCCGAGCATGCCCGTGGCGTGATGGTGCAATCCGGCGGTCAAACGGCCATCAATCTGGCGGCCCCACTGGCAGATCTTGGTATCGCCATCCTCGGCAGCTCGGTCGCAACCATCGACGCAGCCGAGGACCGCTGCAAGTTCGAGCGGCTCATGCGGCAGCTCGACATCCTGCAGCCTCCCGGTGGCGCGGCAAGCTCCGTGGCGGAAGCCCTGGCTGTTGCAACACGAATCGGCTATCCGGTGCTGGTTAGACCGTCATACGTGTTGGGGGGACGGGCTATGGAGGTGCTGCACACGTCTGACGCGTTGCGCCGCCATGTCGTCACCACGCTGGCGTCACTTCCCGAGGATGGAATGGGCCGTCGTGGCACGCTGCTGGTCGACAAGTATCTCCTCGGTACCGAGGTGGATGTCGACGCCGTCAGCGATGGTGAGACCATCATCATTCCGGGACTCCTGGAGCACATCGAGCGTGCCGGTGTGCACAGCGGCGATTCGATGGCCGCGTATCCTCCTCCCCACCTGGGCGTGGCGGTCTCAGGGCAGATAGTCGAGACCACCACTCGCATTGCCAAGACGCTCGGAATTCGAGGAATCTTCAACGTCCAGTTCGTGGTCTTGGGGGGGGATGCCTATGTCATCGAGGTCAACCCGCGTGCGTCGCGCACGGTTCCATTTCTGAGCAAGGTGACCAGTGTTCCCATGGTCGATCTGGCCGTGCAGTCGATTCTGGGGAAGCGGCTTGTCGACCTCGGGTGGAAGAGCGGATTGGTGGCGAGCCGGCCGCTCTGTGCCGTCAAGGCACCGGTTTTCTCCAACCTCAAACTCACCGCCGTCGATATTGCACTCGGTCCGGAGATGAAGTCGACCGGCGAGGTGATGGGCATCGACTACGACGCAGGTGCTGCTCTCGAAAAGGCGTTCAGTGCTGCGCCTGGTGACGTGCTCTCTTCCCGCTGCCCGTCACCCGATACCGCCAGTGTCCTGATCGATGCCATGGCGCGACGCCGGCGTGGCGATGCGTTCTCGGTGGCAACAGTGCGTGAGTACCGCGAAGGCGCTCCGGTGGGGCCGGCGGCGCGATAGCGCCACCGGCCTTGGGGGTGCCTGACGAATCACCCGCTGCGCTTGAGTAACCCCAGGCGGTCATCCTGGCGGTGACGGTGGTGGGGTTGGCGCTCCAGGATCCGGGAACGCGGGCGACCGTGGAGCAGCAGGTGCTGGCTGCATTTCCCTCCTGTCATGCGCAGGAGGCTGGTGGCGGAACCTGCCAGATCATCAGCGCACTTGACGACTTTCGCAAGAGCACGGGCGTGCTAGCCATCGTCGGTATCCTGGGGCTGACCTGGACCGGAGCGGGGCTCTTTGGCGCGATGGAGAAGGGGCTCAACAGCCTCTATCCCTGCACGCCGCGAGGCTTCGTTGCTCAGAAGCTGATGTCCATGGGCATGGTGGCGACCTTTACGGTGATGGCTGTGCCTCTGGTGGCGAGTGGCAGCCTGCTCGCGCTGTTGCAGTCGCTGCCGGGCGTCCCTGACTTCCTGCGCAGCAGTGCAGCCGGTCTGCTCATCCAGGTGGCAGCCGGGATCGTGGACGCATCGTTGCTGTTCGGCGTCATCTACTTCGTGGTTCCGCATCGCAAGCAGCGCCTGCGTGGCGTCATTCCCGGTGCGATCGCCGCCGGTGTGCTCTTCGAGACGCTGACGCTGGTGTTTCCGCTCTACTTCCGTCTGGTCACGAACAGTCCGCAGTGGGGGCAGACGTTCGGATTTGTGTTCGTGTTGCTCTTCTATTTCTACCTGCTGGGGCAGATCATCATCCTGGGCGGCGCGCTCAACGCCGAAATCGACACCAGCCAAGAGGCGCATGCCAAGCCACGGTTGAAGTCCGGCGGACTTGGTGGCAAGAAGGTGCTATCCGAACCGGAGGCACCGGCGCCTTAGGCCAGATGGTGGCCTGACGGGCTCTTGGAACCTCTGGTCGACACGGCGGCAGCCATCTGATGGCAGTGGGCCGCGGAGGGGTTGTCGCCTATGAGTTGCGCCACGGCAGCCACTGCTCGGTAGGCGAGGGAGAGCGCCTCGCCGCGCCAGGTACCTTGCACATTGACTATCCGCCGCGTGGCGGAGGAGGTGATCTTCTGGAACCGTTCCACCTTGCGACTACGGAGTTCTTTCAACTCTGCCGAGACCGTCTGACTCCTGGGGGAATCCTTGCGCTCAATGTCGAACGCGTACCCGGTGACGACAGCCTTCCTCAGAGCTCACCTACATCGTGAACGGTGGCAGGCTCAACGAGAAGGGTCTGCCCGACGGCGGTTGAACGAGAGCGGGTGGAGGTTCAGCTCCGGGCAAGTTTGTACTGAACGGGCCATTCGAGCTCTACCCCGAGAGCGCGTGCCGCATGGAGCGGGAAGTACGGGTCGCGGAGCATCTCGCGGGCGAGGAGCACCATGTCGGCTTGCCCGGTCCGGATGATGTGGTCCGCCTGTGCTGGAGATGTGATCATTCCGACCGCCGCGCTCATGCCGTTCGCCTCGCTTCTCACCCGTTGTGCAAACGCGGTCTGGTAACCGGGTCCGATTGGCAGGCGGGCACTGGCCACGTTTCCGCCTGATGAGCAGTCGATCACGTCCACACCGAGTGGGAACACTCTCCGGGCCAGTGCAACGGTGTCGTCGACGGTCCATCCGCCATCGGTCCAGTCGGTGCTCGATACGCGGAGAAACAATGGCAGCCGTTCCGGCCACACGGTGCGAACCGCTCGGATCACGTCGCAGACAAGGCGGATGCGGTTGTCGAAACTGCCACCGTAATCATCAGTGCGCAGATTGCTGAGGGGTGAGAGAAATTCGTGCAGCAAATAGCCGTGCGCTGCATGTACTTCGACAACCTTGAAGTCGCATTCCAGCGCACGCTTAGCTGCGATGGTAAATGCCGTGACGATGGCGTCGATGCCGCTTTGGTCGAGTTCGGATGGTTGCGGCGAGGCGCTGTCGAATGGCACTGCGCTTGGCGCCACGATGTCGTCCCAGCCACCTTCTGCCGGGGTCGCCGGGCCGCCACCATCCCAGGGGCGCCGGCAGCTTGCCTTGCGCCCCGCGTGGGCCAGTTGGATTCCGGCGATTGCGCCATGTTGCTGTATCAATGATGCTGTCCGTGACAGCATCTCGCCGTGCTCGTCACGGTAGATGCCAAGGTCGTTGGGGCTGATACGGCCGTTGGCGGTAACCGCGGTGGCTTCAGTGAACACCAGCCCGGCGCCTCCGACAGCGCGACTGCCCAGGTGTACCAGGTGCCAGTCGGAGGCGAAACCATCGTCACTGCTGTACTGGCACATGGGAGATACGCCGATGCGATTACGCAGGGTTACATCGCGTAGCTTGAGCGGGGAAAACAGGGGTGCTGTTGAACTGTGCATATCTAGATCCAGTTGCTCCAGGTGGTCTGCCACACCCGGCGCGTTTCTATCCAGCGTTCACGGCCTAATGCCAGTGAAGTGGCGCCTGCCAGCAGGAGCAGGGCGGCAAGTCCAAAGACCGCGTAAAGCGGTACCGATTGCACCACCACCAGCAGTGCGTGAAATGCTGCCAAGGCAAGGCCGATTCCGGCCGCCAGCCCTAGCGCTCGGCTCCGGGTTGCGATGGCAAGTACGAGTGCCATGACAGATTCGAGGACGAGCACCGCCACATAGGGTGCTTGGTCAAGGTTGTTGGGATCAATCGACTGGAACTCAGATGTCCCGAGCAGCAATACGAGACCTATGGATAGCAGCCATTGGGCAAGCGATGGGTCAAGGCCAGTCCTTCGATCGCCACGCATCCGTAGGCCAAGCACAACAGCCGCCAGTCCTGGAACCAACACATAGCCCTGTGGATTGGTGATACCAGCGTAAACAGGAACCCAAAATGTGGATAAAGCGGTCAGGCACAAGGCCGCGTATTCCAACAGGGCGATGCGTTGCAGACGGGCAATGTAGATGAGAAGGCCGGAGGCCGCCAAGGCTGCGAGCATCGAGGTGAGGGCTCCCGCCGACCCGGCCACGAAGAATTCCTGATCTTCAACAAACACTATGGCCGTGAGGGCACTGAGGCCAAAGGCCGATGTGTTGTGCCAGTAGGCCCAGGCACGTCTCCGTTCTCCGCCGAAGGCTCGGTGCAACTCGCCAAGGGAGAAGACCATCGCGGTCAAACCTATCAGCGCCAAGGGATATGACCACATCGGTGCGAATGCCGAAGATAGGAGGCAGAGCACTCCCATGGCTGCCACCAGGACACTCGCAGGAATGGTCGTGGTAGCACTCTCGAGCATGTCGGCGAAGTGAACGCTTGCGGGAACGGACGAGGCGACACCCTCCACCACGCCGGCCAAGTAGATTAGGCAGGCATCGCATAGCAGCATCCAGCCCAGCAGGGCAAGGTTGCCGGCCGCCAGCCCTAGGCCGAGGATCAATAGGGCGATGCCTGCGGCTGAGGCATAGAGCGGTTGGCGCCAACGCAGGGCTAGCCTCTGCTTCCCGAGTGCAAGCACGATCCCCCCAGCGGTGAAGAGGATTGGCAGTGGGCTATAGAGAATCCCGATCGTGTTCAAGCTGGGCTTGGACTCCAGAGAAAACAGCAGTTTTCCGAGCCACCACCAATCGACTGCAAGCAGTGATGTTGCCAGCAAGATCCAGGCAGGCGTTCTGGTTTGAAGCACCAGGCCGATTGCTGCGGCGCTTGCCAGCGACAGCAGTAGCGCGCTGCTTGGATCGTTGTTGATTGGTATCAGGGCGGTGAGCCCTAGCTGAGCGGCCGCTCGCACCGCCATGATGGAACGGCCGTAACTGGTTGGTTCCACCCGTAGGGTGGCAACTCCAGTGATTCCGAGCAGTAGCGAGGCCCATGCATACCAAGCATTGCCGCCGTCAAAGGTGTACAACGCGGTAAATGACGTCGCGGTGAGCGCCAATGACGCTGCCCATACCAAGTCGCGCCTACGCTGCACCGCCGACATGATCACGAATGCGAGCGTTAGCAGGCCGGTGCCCACTGGCAGGAAGACCCGGCGTGGTACCTCGGTGAGATCCGGATAGAGGGAAAACTGAAGGAACGCGGTCATCATAATTGCGGCAACCGGTACCAGAAGCCATTTGGCGTCGCGATATTGCAGCGCGGTTGCCAAACCCACCGCCACCGCCGTTGCCACGACCAGCGCAGTAACGAGACCGGCGGAGGTCGGGAACAACGTGGCCATGAGAACTTGAAGCACGGCTGCTGCCGCAGCCGGCTTGGACCATGCCGCCGGTTGTGCTGCTATGGTTTCGCCGGCAATGGCACTCGTCTTGGCGAAGCGGGCTATAAGCAGGCACACGACAGTGTCTGCAATCCCTAGAACCAGGAGGCCTTCCGCAGCCCCATCTGCGCCCAACCTCAGCGAGGCGCTGCCGGCCAGCACCGCTCCCGTCAATGCCAGATGGGAGAACAGTGCCGAGATTTCATCTCGGCGGAGGGCAAACGCCAAGGCCTCGGCAATGGCCACGCCGGTTAACCCTAACGGCAGATAGCCAAAGCGCAAGCCGTTCGATCCTGCAGGGGTGACCTCGTTAAGTGCCGAGGTGATTGTCAGCACCACGATGAAGAGTGAGGCCACGTGCAATACAAGCTCGGCCGGAATCGTCACAATCGCCCACGCATCTTGCCGACGCGTGGTGACACGAGCGGCGATCCAAGCCAGCACAATCACGGCCGATAGAACTGCGACTCCGCCATAGGCGTCGAAACGAAGACTGTAGATGCCGCAAAGAACAGTTGCCACCAATCCCAGCCCGGCTATCATGGAAACCAAACGGTCTCGTGTCAATTGCGCGGCTAAGGCTTCGCCCAGTGTGGCCAGAGCCAGGGCAATGGGCAGATAGCCGGCCCGCACGCCTCCACCGGCGGAAAGGCTCAGGTAGTCAGCTAGGGCGTACGCAGAGGCGAGCACAGCACAGAGTGCGCAAGCGATGTGAACGCCAAACTTGGCCGGTAGTTGGAATAACCCTCGCCAAGCATCTTGGGGTAGGGCGCTGCGCGCGATCAGCCAGTAGATCGGTGGCAATACACCGAAGCAGGCAGCCTCCCATCCACTAGAGACGTAGTTCACCACCGCTCCGTGAATCGCGATGGGCAGCGCGGCCAAGCTCAGGGCGGCATAACCGATTGCCTGCACACGACGCGCCAGCGCTCCGTAGGTCAGCGTGCAAACGAATGCGGCTACGGCGACGGTCGCTTCGGCGGTGATACCAAACTGATACAGCGCGAGGAAGCGATAAGCCGCGTAGAAGACAAGCGGCACCAGTAGGGCAAAGATCACCAGGTAAGAGCGCCCCACAATACGGAGATCCACGCGGCGAAACGAATACAGCCCGCTTGCCAGGAAGACCGCGTCAAGCGCCAGAACCGCGGCGAAGTGGACGGATCCCCCCAAGTCCTGGCTGTATACCTCGAAGAGCAGGGTGGCGACGATCAAGGCGAAGGCGCCCAGGTACGAGAGGAGGTAAATGGCGTTATCGGTGAGGAATTCGCGGAACCATGGTTGACTGGGCATGGCCGGGATCGACACCTGAACTGGGACCGACGAGCCAGATGTTTCAGCGGTGGACGTGGTTGCTATTTCAGTCGATGTCACACGTGAGGGTTCAGTGGCAGGTGCGACCGGGACGAGCTGAGGTGTCTCCCCGTAGGACTTGCGCTGCCATTCGGCATATACCGCTGCATAGCGGTCGCGATAACGCCTTCGTAAGAACGCAAGATTGTCTGCGTCGATACCGTAATTGGCGACCAGAGCATTCAGGTCTTCTGTGACGTACAGAAGGTGCTCCAGTTCCCGCCTGAGCTGCCAGATGTCCATGAACTCGGGTGGACTGTTCAGGGGTGATGGCGGAGTTGGCGGGATCACCACGCGCAATTCTACTCCCGTGACCTCGAAACTACTCAAAGGCCGTTGGTACCCCGTATCGGATTCGAACCGATGATCTCCGCCTTGAGAGGGCGGTGTCCTGGGCCACTAGACGAACGGGGCAAGGGTCGCGTCGCGATTATACGGGTGCATCACGCGGTTCATTGGAAAACCGATCAAACTGGTCAAGAGGTGGGTTTGGTCACGAGGAAGATGGCCGGACCCTCTCTTCCCAAACCTGGGGCGTGGAGTTCTTGGAGGCTGGGCAGACGGCGAAGGCAGGCTGCAGACCAGGGTTTGACACCTGGGAAGGAAAAGTTCTCGGCACCGACAAAGACGGCATCAATGTGGTAGAAGGTGCCATATGGGAGTTGGGGGAGCGATCCGTCACAGGCGACGGCAAGTGCATCAGCTTTCAGGTCGCGGACGGTGGGCCTATGGGGAATGCGTAGGTGCGATAGATCCAAGTGGGCGACCAAACATGATCACGGGTCATGGAGTCGATCCAATCGCCGGCATCGAGGGCACCATCGGTCAGGACAACGGAGTTGGGTGGGAGGTTGGCATCAAGCTGGTGGAAGGCGGCAAGATCGGCGTCGGTGGTAGGGGAGTGGTTGCCGACTCTCCAGACCTCGAGCTGATTGTGAGTGCCGGTTAAGACCGTGAGCCCGACCACGAGGGTGATTGCCAAAGCGCTTTTTCGAGTGGCGGCAGACGAGGCTTGATTACTGGCCAGGTGCGTGGTGAGCCAAGGGTGCAGTTTCATTACCCCAAAGGCGGCGACGAGGGGCAGATAGAACCACTGCAAGGCCGTCAGGCGCTCGGCAACATCCCAAGGAAAGGCGAGCCGGATGAGGGGAACCGGCCAGATTAGGTAGCCGGCTAAGAGGTAGGTCAGGAAAAGGGCAAGGCTTCCGAAAAGGAAGGCGCGGAGGGTCTTGGTGTGCAGGCAGAAAGCGACTACGGAGGGTAACTGCGCCCCGCCGGAAAATGCCATCGAGGGGAGCGTCAGCCCGACGCCGAGGAGGGGGGCGAGGGCAGCCACAAGTCGCGAGTTGGTGAGTTCTAAGGTGAGCCAGGTGAGGGTGAGGGGAAACATGGTCTGCACCGGCTTTAGATCGGTGCCGGGGGATGAGGGTGGCGGAGGCTTCAAAGGCGGTGCGGGGACGGGAGAAGCTGCCCTTCGTGATAGGGACAGGCATGGACGGCAGGAGATCTTGTTGGGTTTGAATGGCAAGGGCAACCTGACCGTGGAGGGGAAGGTCGCTTCGGGATGGGAGGGCTTGTCCCGAGTAGACACTGATGGCTAGTAATACGCCGAGTAGACCAGTCCCGAAGGCGCAGGCCAACATCGCCCAATAGCTGCGTGAAGATGCTGTTGAGGTCGTCAGGATGGGGTGGCTTGCACGCCGCCGTAGTCAGACCCGAAAGAACGTGGCTATGGCCACTATCATCGCCCTTGGCAACCCATCCACAAGCTCGCAATGCACGAAGTGAAGTGGTGTTTTCGAGTTTCACCTGCGCCAGAATGCCTCTGGGCTGTTCCCCTACAGGAAGATTCCGCAGCTTCCTCATCATCTGTCATTGCCGACGATCCTCCCACGTCAGCACTGCCTTTGTCATTTCGCCGGGGGCGAAAGCCTGGTAACCTCCACTCGATGAGCGAAGGCCAAGGCTGACGGTTTGGGCCGCGAGGCACAGCAGAGAGAGAGAGGCAATGACGACGGTCAAAGACGACCAGACGCCGGAAGAGGCGCGGCAGCGGGCGGACAGCATCTCCAACGCTCGCTATGCCATCGACATCGCGGTTTCCGATGACACTGACGCCAAGACGTTCCGCAGTACCTCGGTGATTCGTTTCGACAGCACTGCGAGTGAGACCTGGGTGGATCTGGATGCCAAGGCGGTCGAGATCACCCTGAACGGCAAGCCCATCGACCCGGCATCGGTCAAGGACGGCCGCGTGTCGCTGACCGGCCTCCACTCCCAGGACAACGAGTTGCGGATCGTCGCCGACTGCGATTACCGCACCACGGGGGTCGGCATGCACCGCCAGGTGGACGAGGACGGCAGCGTTTACCTCTACACCAAGTGCGAGCCCTTCGATGCGCATCGCTGGTTTGGCTGTTTCGACCAGCCGGACATCAAGGGCCGGCTCACACTCACCGTCAACGCTCCTTCCGCCTGGAAGGTGATCACCAACTACCCCGCCGAGCCCAGCACCCCGGTTGCCGACGACGGCACCACTCGCACCGTCCGCTTTAGCGAGACGCCGCCGATCTCGACCTACCTGATGGCAATGTGTGCGGGGCCTTTCGAGAAGCTGCACCGCACCACCGCCAGTGGAATCGAATGCGGCCTCTACGTTCGCAAGTCGCTCGCCAAGTACCTCGACTCGGACTTCTTCTTCAAGACCACCGAAGCGGGCCTCGACTTCTATACGCGCCGGTACGGCCGGCCCTATCCCTTCGCCAAGTACGACCAGGTGCTCGTACCGGAGTTCAACTCGGGGGCCATGGAGAACCCGGGCTGCGTCACCTTCCGTGATTCCGTCTGCGTCTTCTTCGGCAAACCCACGGCCTCCGACTACGGTCTCGTGGCCGAGTTCATCCTGCACGAGATGGATCACATGTTCTTCGGCGACGAGGTGACGCTCAAGGGCTGGGCTGACCTCTGGCTGCAGGAGAGCTTCGCCGAGGTCGAAGCGCAGGTATCCCAGGACGCCATCTACCCGGCATCCAAGGTCTGGGCGCAATTCGCCAACGGCCGCAAGGCGTGGGGAATGGAGGCCGACCAGTTGCCCTCCACCCATCCCATTGCACCCAAGCCGGTCAGGATCAGTCAGGTCCGCGACAACTTCGATGGAATTACGTATGCCAAGGGTGCGGCCGCTTTGCGTCAGCTCATGGCCTACGTGGGCGAGGAGGCGTACGTCAATGGCGTTCGCTCGTACCTGGCGGATCACGCACTGGGTAACGCCACGCTGGAGGATTTTCTGGGTGCGCTCGAGAAGTCGTCCGGTCGCGACCTCCACGATTGGTTTACACGGTGGCTTCGAACCACCGGGATGTCCAAGCTCGTATCGAGCAGCACAGTGGGCAAGGACGGCCGCTACACGAGCTTCGAGGTGGTTCAGGAGCATGGCTCTGGCGATGCGGTGCTGCGCCCTCACAAGCTCATGCTCGGCTGCTATTCCCTGGACGGATCGGGCAAGCTGGTGCGGACCCGGCAGATTCCAGTCGAGTTGGGCACGGATCGACCGGGTGTCTCCGTACCCGAACTGGTGGGGGTAAACGCTCCCGATCTGGTTCTGATCAACGACGCCGACCTCACCTACGCCAAGGTGCGCCTCGATCGGCGGTCGCTGAAAACGATGCTCGCCGGCATTGGCACCATCGACGATCCCGTCTCCCGAGCGGTTGGCTGGGGGATCGCGTGGGACATGACGCGCGATGCGCAGCTTCCCGCGTGGGACTACGTGGACACGGTGATCCGCAACGCGCCGGCGGAGTCGGAGGTCACCGTTCTGGAAAAGCTGCTCGGGCAGGCTGCGACCGCCATCGACATCTATGGCGATCCCCTGGCCCGGTCGGCCACGCATGAGAAGCTGGCCGGCGTAGCCAAGCAGGAAATGCTGTCATCGGCACCGGGCAGTGATCGACAGGTCATCTGGGCACGCGCATACATTGCCAATGCCGGCCAGTGGGCCGAGCTCACGTTCATCCAGCGACTGCTCGACACTGCTCCGAACACACCTTCTGACGCGGTTCCCGGTCTCAAAGTGGACACCAATCTGCGTTGGAACATCGTCAAGGCGTTGGTCGCCAGAGACCGGCTCGACGAGCGGGCCATTGTTCGGGAGGAGAAGGCTGACGGAACGGATATCGGCAGGCGGCACGCCTTGACCGCCCGTGCGCTGAGGCCGACCCGTCAGGCCAAGGCAGATGCGTGGCGCAAGATTACCGCCGATCAGAAGCTCAGCCTGCAGGACCGCCTGGCCCTGGCTGCCGGCTTCATGAAGCCGGGACAGGAGGATCTGTTGGTTCGTGAAGGCTACCTAGACAAATATGCCGAGTTCGTCGCCAAGCTCTGGACTGAGCGGTCACCTGAAGAGGGTCGTAAGCTGACCGCGGGGCTCTATCCGCTGACACTCGTCAACGATCGCACCACTACGGTGGTCGATCGGCTGCTTCAGCGGGAGTTGCCGGAGGCGGCCAAGCGGGCGGTACGTGACCTCAAGGACGGCACGAGACGGGCGCTCAAGGCGCGCTATGCCGATATCGCTGCGGCGCACCGGCGGAGGATCTTCGGTCGCGGCGGAGTCGGCGCCTGATCAGGCGCCGACTTTAGAACGCGTCGGGTGCGGCGATTCCCAGCGTATGCAAGGCGTCGGCCAGGGTCGCTTTGGTGGCGGCTACCAGATGACGCCGGAAGCGTCGTACCGTCGCGTCC
>JACWAJ010000062.1 GCA_014874355.1 bacterium
GGTTGATGTTGCCGCCGCCAGCCGGGTCGCTGACCTCCAGGGCCTTGGCGACCTCGCTGATGCTCTTGCCCTCGGCCAACATCCGGTCGGCCTCCCGCAGCTTCCTAACGATCTGCTCCGGTGAGTGGTGCCGGCCTTTCATATGGCTCCTCCTACCCTTTCGGACCGCAAGGATCACTCATTTCAGGGGGATCAGTTTCCGGGGGTCATTCCAGATGGTCACGACTTTGCCAGTGCTGGTAACAGACGCGCCACTGCTGGTATTCGAGTTTGCCGTTGATGTTCCACAACCGGCCAGCCCCAGTATTGCGACAGGCGCTATCAGTCCAAGTTTTCCCCAACGAAACCAGCTATTCAAAACGATTCTCCTTGCTTCAATCACTTTCCTATGCCTCCGTTCTTTTCTCTTCCACAACACGAACTTCGTCTTTTACAGATATGCACGCTCTACGTACTCGAAACACCTGGTAGCTCAGTCACCGAATCCCCAAACCCAGTGGCTGGTCAGTCCGTGGCAGCCTCGATGAACTCAGAGTCGCCGTCTTTAGCAACGGCCAGCACCGTGACGATGAGCACGAAAGCCGCCAGGGCCATGAAGGGAACACTCACAAATCCCCAAACATTGGCAATCGCGACGTTGCAGAGAACTTCGAGCCCACAACTCAACGTCGGCTGCTGGGGGAAGCGCTCGAGTTGATAGTGGTATGTCGACAGCAAGGCCCCCACGGCGGCGAGCGGAATCAAATAACGCTTGGCCGTGTACAGATCGTTACGCACAACCGCGATACCCAGCAACAGCACCAAGGGATACATCGCGATCCGCTGGTACCAGCACAAGCGGCAGGGGGTGAAATTCATGACATCCGACAGGTACAGGCTGCCCAGCATCGCGACCGTGGCGGTCACCCATGCCAGTGCCAGAGAGAAAGTACTGAACCCACGGCGGAAACGCCCCCACCACGCACGCACCCGGAGCGACCGCCATGAAAGCAACGCCATCACGACGGCAAGGAATGCCGCGGCCAGTCCGATCATGGCAAGCACCGCCAGGACGGTCATGATGGTTGAAAATGCCACGACCAGACCGCTCATGGCGAGCACCGGAGAATGGTCATCACGGCTGGCTCTGGGCCGAAAGCTGGCTCTCGATGCCCTTGATGGTGGGTGACGAGCAGACCGCACCCGGCTGGTCGCCAGTGGACAGGCAGATCGCAGCGGTCAGGTAGTTGGCGTGTCCGACGATGGCCTGTGTAACCGGAGAATTGGGATCCGATAGGCTAGCCGCGATCTGCTTCGCCGACATTCCCTGCAACACCTGCGGCGGGACCCCTGTCCCACTGAGCACGAATTGTCCCCCGATGTAGGCGAAGGGGAACCCGCCCTTCTGACCCGTATAGGGCGGCTGGTCGATGTTGTTGAAGATCTGGGAAACCTGCGCCGACATGGTTTCCAAACTGTTCCCAAGACGATCCTGCATCTCGGTGGGCTCGAAGGTTACCCACTGGCTTGTATAGCTGCTGCCGTGGAACGAGAAGGTGGGTGTATCTGGATAGGCATCGAGCCTCGACGAGGTCGTCATGGTAAGGCCGCTGAAGCTGCCGAAGCGAGACAGCGCCATCACCTCGGCCCAGCGCTCGCTGGCGCAATACGGGCAGTATTCGGCACCGACATACACCACGATGGCCTTGCCCGAAGAATCCTTAAGAATTTCGCCGCGCAAGCGGGTCAGCGAACTCTGCTGGCCTCCGGTCCCCACCGTAGACAGCACCGACTCGCTCGGCTTGGTGACCGCGTTCAGGATGTTCGACGGCACGGAGGAACCCGAAGGCGTCGAACTTGTCTGTTTCGCTGGGGTGAACGCGATATACACCACGACGATGACGGCTATCAACACCGCTGCGCCGGCGGCAGGCACCCACGGGGCTTGCCACCAGGGCCGGTCACTGCGTGGAGGCAGCGGCCGGCCCCCACGACGATTCCGATTCGAAGTCGAGGCGCCTCGCCCCGCAGGTGGCACCGCGCTGTCGCGTTTAGGCATTGGATCGATCCCAAGATGGGCTGGCGGGACAGAGTTTGGATGTCATAAGCATGTGAATCATATTCGTGGCCGGTCCTGACGTGGCGCCAGCGGCAGAAGCCAAGTCTTCGGCATAGGTGTTTCTACCCTATAAGACAGGGCCAAGTACCCTCTCTCACACACTAGAGGAACCCCTAGAGTGGTGCGCATGGATTCTCGCCCCATCAGTATCGTCATCCTGGACGACCATACCCTGCTCCGCGAAGGCACCCGGCAACTCCTGACCGCCTTTCCCTATCTTACGGTGATCGGAGAAGCCGCGAACGGAGAAGAGGCCCTGCTGGTTGTAGACCAGCTTCGTCCCGATGTCGCGCTCGTCGACATCCAGCTTCCCGGCATGAACGGGCTGGAGGTGACCCGGCAGATCGTCGCAAACTTCCCCGGCACGCGCGTACTCATACTCACGGCACATGCCGACGAGGACTACCTTCAAGCGGCGCTGAACTCCGGCGCAGCGGGGTACCTCTTGAAGACGACGCCGGCCTATGAACTTGCAGAGGCGATTCGGGCCGTTCGTTCGGGGACCACGGTCATCGACACCTCGATCGTTGTGCGCTTCGTCAATCAGGTCAAGGTTCAAGCCTCCGTCAGGACGACGGACCTCACCGCGCGCGAGCAGGAGATCATGAGACTTGTCGGTCACGGATTGTCCAACAAGGCAATCGCAGCGCACCTGGGAATCAGCCATCGCACCGTCGAAGGCCACCTGCACCGGATCTTCGAGAAGGAAAACGTCAGTTCGAGAACCGAGCTCCTGCGCTATGCACTCGAACACAACCTCCTCTCGATCCAGCCGGCCGATTGACGGAATCAGGCAACCTAGCACCGTGACTTCGACGGCACGGAACCAGACAGCACTGCGTGAACTGAGGCCTCCGCTTCGCAACAGGCGCTTCTGGATTGCCCAGATGGCGACAGTCGTGGCCTTCTTACTCCACGTGGCGTTCGATAATGGCGAGGTTTCGATTGCCGTCGAGGACGCACCTGATGTGTTTCGCACCGGAAGCTGATCTCGCCACCGGAATAGTCGTCGGGGTTGTCGGTATCGACGCGCTCAGACACGTCAGCCGCCCCCAGCAGGTGGTGCTTGCAGCCATACCTCTCGTACTCGGCGCTCACGAGCTCGACGAGGCAGTGGTGTGGTGGGGTCTGCGCGGGCAGGTTTCGTGGCCGATCACCCACGCTGCCATCTACATCTTTCTGACGATTGCGTTCACGCTGCCTTTCCTGGTGCCCCTGGCCACCATGGGCATTGAGCGCGTTGTGAGGAGGCGAAAGTTGATGACCGCACTGCTGGCCGTCGGCACGATTACCACAGGCACCCTGCTGCTCGCGATCATCCAAGGTCCGGTAGGCGCTTGCATCCAGGGCCACCACATTGACTACTCGGCGCAGATCAACTACGGAAATCTGCTCGTCGCCCTTTATGTTCTGGCAACGTGTGGCTCGATGCTGATAGCCAGCAATCGACTGCTGGTTCTCTTTGGCGTTGCCAACCTCGGGGCGGTCATCGCCCTGGGATGGCTGACCTTCACGGGTTTCACCTCGCTGTGGTGTGCATGGACCGCAGTCACTTCGGTGGCAATCGCCATCTACCTGCGTCGGGTGGACCCTTCTGACGTGACAGCGGGGAATTTGCTTCGGTCAGGCTAAGGGCTCGCAAAAGCGCCAGCCGTAAAGCCGGCTGGCGTATTGTTGAGTGCACGATCGGGATATCCATTTGAGTGCGGTATCCAATCGCAGGGAGGCTGTCTGTGACCTGTTTCTTCGCCCGATTGGGCCGGTTTGACGTGCGATACCGCTACATCATCGTCGCCTTCTGGATCATCCTGACGGCCGTACTTGTCAACGTACTCCCATCGCTCGCCTCCGTGGCGAAGGACACCCAGAGTGGTTTTCTCCCGAGCAGTGCTCCCTCCGTCCAAGCACAGACACTGGCAAGTCCCTTCCAAAACTCCGCATACGCCACGGCAACATTGGTGGCCGCCCGCTCCGACGGTCCACTGACGACAGCTGATGCCGGCCTTGCTGGCGATCTTTGGCCGTGCCGTGTTTTGGCCGACATCCACCAAACACAACCCCGATGCCAAGGCAGGTTGGTGGGGACGGGCCGCGGGATTTCTAATTCAGAAGCCGTGGGTTACCGCGTCCGTGGGCCTGCTTGCATTCGCCGGCCTAGCCCTTGGCGCCCTGGGAACCACGACCGCCGGCTTCGCGGATCACGCCGCCGGACCTTCCGGGTACGACTCCACCGAGGGGACGGCGGTGATTGCCGCCCATTTCCCGACCCCATCGGTCTTTCCCAACCAGTTGCTGTTCCACTTCGCCAGCCCCGTATGGACGAACCCGCAGCCACTTCAAATCGTCAACGACAAGCTGAAGGCTTCGAGCGCATTCAAGGCGATCTACGGCCCGCTCAACCCCAACACAATCCCAATTACGACAGCACAACTCAGCCAGGGCTACACGGCTGTCGGCGCGCCGCAGAACCTGCCGCCGCAGCAAGATAAGGCTGTCCCGGCGGCCCGGTCACTCCCGCCACTGGCGTACAACGCCTACCGCTCTCTCGCCGAATACATCAGCCCAGACGGGAGAACGGTACAGTTCACCGCAATCCTGCCCAACGGCAACAGCAATGACCCGGCGGCTATAGCCGCTATGCCGGCACTGCGTAACACCGTATCCAACATCGCACAGTCAGCCGGTGCGGACCAGAGCGGTGTCTTTGGAATGCTGCCGTTTGCATACGACGTCAGCCAGATCTCTCAATCCGATCTTGGCCACCTGATCCCAACTGTCGTGATCTTGATCATGCTCCTGCTGGGAATCGTGCTACGCAGCATCGCAGCCCCAATCTACCTGGTCCCGTCCGTGTTGCTCTCGTACCTGGCCGCGCTGGGACTGGTAGCAATCGTCTTCGTCCATCTCGGGGGCCAATCCGGCACCAACTTCGTCCTGCCCTTCCTGATGTACATCTTTCTGATGGCGCTCGGATCGGATTACAACGTATTGGTGATGACACGCATACGCGAAGAAGTCCAGCACCGTCCCCTGCGCGACGCGGTCCGGTACACGATTGGCGCCACCGGAACGACAGTGACCACGGCGGACCGTGCCGCATCATGTAACGCATGCTTGCCCTATCCGGCGTGCGCATGCAGGGAACTGTGGGCAGCAGTCCAGCAACCGGTGTCCTGACGTGGAAACTGGCTCAAAACGGTGCGGCCGGATACGGATACGGCTTCACCGCGTCAAAAGCGAACTACAAAGCAGACGCCGCCATCGCGGCGCGAATCATGTCCAGCTTCAGTGTTCACGGAGCTCCGGTCGTGAAGCCCGCCTACAAGAGCTGGACTGACCCCAACGAGCACGCCTTCAGCCTGGATGTCCCACAGGGGTGGCACATAACCGGTGGATTGACCCGGCCCAATTCGGTGTCGTACGTCTACAGCGTCACCGCCACCTCACCTGACGGCAAGTCACTTATCCAGTTGGGGAACTCCTATCCGACTTTTACCCTGCCTTTTTCCATGCCGGGGGTATCTGCCTTCCCCGAGGGCAGCACCTACTCGCCTGGCTATGGCGTCTCGATGCCGGTGAAGTCGTACCTGCCGGGCGCAGCCGCCATTGGCCCGGTGGTGTTGCTCCCCAGTGGGGCCCAGGTCGACAAGACGCTGGATCACCCTGAGATAGCATCAAGATTCCCCGTAGTGTCCGGCATTGGTCAACGCTATGACGCCGGCGAAGTGGATTTTCACTTCGACAACAACGGGGTGCCCTCCAAAGGTGAGGTGGGGTGCATCACGATGGAGGCCACCTATCAAATCGCGTCAATGATGATCGGGGTTCCAGACATCAATGGAGGTGTTTGGGGGATCGTTATCGAAGACGTGGTCGCAGCGCCCTCCAGCGAGATTGCTAACGTGGACAACCTTGCCGCTCATGCCGGCAGCACCTTCAAGTGGGATCCGACCTGGTTGCAGGCAGAACAAAAAGGTCAAGCCGAGCGAAGCCAGATAATCGCCCAAGCCAACAACGACATCAGCAACACCATCAACCAGGTGTGGGCGAATAAGCAGGCCTCGGAGGACGAAATCTCGCGTCGCCAGGAAAACGCCACCTTGGGCACCGTCGATGTTGTCGATCCTGGCACCAACGAGACTTTCAAGATTGACAACAGTTCCAACTATTACTGGACTGACAATCAAGGCAACATCGTAGGGACCGACATCAGCACGTCACCGGGCATCGACTTTCAGCAGATGATCGCGCTCCCATAACCGGGGGGATCCGATGATCCCCGCGTGCTAGCCCGAAGTTTGACTGGCCATCTTCTCCCGGGCAAGGAAGTGGTTCAACTCATCGATGGTGCTCATCAGGGGTGCGGGGAAGACGACAGTGGTGTTCTTGTCGACGCCAATCTCGACCAGGGTTTGCAGGTTGCGAAGCTGGAGGGCCAGCGGGTGAGCCTGCATGACGTCGGAAGCCTCGGCGAGCTTGGCAGCGGCGAGAGCCTCTCCCTCTGCCGCGATGACCTTGGCTCGTTTTTCACGCTCGGCTTCGGCCTGCTTGGCCATGGCACGCTGCATGCTGTCGGGGAGTTGAATGTCCTTCAGTTCAACCAACGTAACCTCGACACCCCACGCCTCGGTGGCAACGTCAAGAATCTTGCGAATGTCGGTATTGAGCACATCGGTTTCGGCGAGGATCTCGTCGAGGTTGTGCTGGCCGACGACCTTACGCAGCGTCGTCTGGGCGATCTGGTTGATGGCGGCGGCGACAGATTCAATGGCGACGACCGACTTGACTGCATCAACCACCCGGAAGTACGCGACGGCGGAGACATCAACGCTGACGTTGTCGCGGGTGATAATTCCTTGGGACTGAATCGGCATCGTGACGATGCGAAGCGACACCCTTCGCAAGACATCAATGATGGGGATGATCAAGCGAAGGCCGGGCTCGCGAGTGCCAATGACCCGCCCCAGGCGAAACAGGACGCCCTTCTCGTACTGCTGAACGATGCGAATTGAGAACAGGAGGGCCACAATGACGATCGCTCCCACCACGAGTACAACAGATCCGACATCCACGGTGAACTCCTCCAGAACGTGTTGGGACGATAGTGCCCCGGCGCATGGTAGCTCTATCCGAGATTACTCAGCCTACGTTGGCGTTTGACCCGTACCACGAGACACCCGGACCGCGGCGCTAGCCTCCCCTACCGCCGCTGCCACGTCGGTCACCGTCCGCGTCTCACCCGCGCCGGCGAAGACGAACTCGATGCGCGCCACCTCGCGCCCGGTCACCTGGCCGATGAGTAGCGCGTACACGCCGCCCTGGAGCCGGTAGCGCTCAGTCCGTTCATCTAGGTCAGCGCTGCTGACCGCGTCGGTTTTGTAATCCAGCACCACCAATCGACCGTCAGTCTCCTCGTAGAGCAGATCGACGAAACCTTCGAGAACCACGCCTTCCACCGGAGCCCCGACGGGCACCTCGCGCCAGTGGTGCAGCGACGCGGCGCGCCGGACCGCGTCCGATGCCAGCGCGGCTCGGGCCAGCTCCGCAACGCGCTCGGCCTGTTCGAGAATGCCCTCCGCAGCGGCCTGGACTCGAGCGAGCGAGTCCAGGCCGTCACCGGTCGCCAGGTCCACTACCTGCAGCACCGCATGCACGGCACGACCCAGCGATGTCGCCGCACGGCCACGGCGCGAACCAGTGACATCATCGCTGCGCTCCGGGGGCAACTCTTCCTTGTCGGTATGTGCCACGCCCGTCGCGGTGTTGGCACGGATCGCCCCCAGGTCCTCGATCATCGCCGCACGCCGCCGCACCCATGCCGCCTCCTCGTTGCGATGCGCCACTACCGACGGCTCAACCACCATAGCCACCGGCTCCTCGGATGCTGGAGCAGGCCATGAAGTGTCAAGCTCATCCACACCCTCGACAGCGCGCAGCCGGTCCTCCATCTGCGCCGCCTGGGTCGGTTCACCGTCCCGGGGCCGGTAGAGACTGACGACCAAATGGTCGCGCGTCCTGGTCATGGCCACATACAGCATCCGCACGCGTTCCTGCTCATCCATGAGCTTCTCCCGCGCCGCGCATTCCTCCCACCCGGGTGTTGCGAAACCCTTCGCCGGACTTAGGCCGACAGTGCCGGTGGCGTGATTTGCGGCAATGGACCGGCCGGAGTTACCCCGCTTGCGGCCCAGCCCGGTGAGTACGGCTATGGGAAACTCCAAGCCCTTGGCGGCGTGGATGGTCATCACCCGCACCGCCGCCTCGTCAGCGACGTCGGTTGCCGAAGATTCGTAGGCCGGATCCCGCGACAGCATCTCGAGGTAATCGACGGCTTCGTGCAGCGTGGTTCGACCGCTGCGCGCCAGTGCTCGCGCCTGGTCCATCACGAATCGGTAGCGCCGCCTCGTTTCCTGCGGCCGCCAATCATCGAAGGCGGCAGCATCCAGCATCCGCGATGCGATCACCTCCTGGATGAGCCGCGGCACCGACATTTCGTGGCGTCCATCATGGAGTGTGCGCAACGCCACTGCCGCACCCATCACTCGCGGTTCGTCACCGTCGCCCAGCTGCAGGTACGACCAGCGACCACCCTGGTTTTTCCATCTGACCAGCTCGACATCGCTACAGCCAAAGGCGGGCGTGCGCAGCGCGGCGACGAAGGCCACCTCGTCGGTGGGATCGTCGATGGCGCGGAGGATGTTGAGCAGATCGCGAACCTCCTGGCTGGCGATGATCAGCGATCCGCTCTCCAGCCGGTAGCGAATGCGGGCACGCTCGAACTCACGCTCCAGATTGCGGACGTTGGCCCGGCTGGGCATGAGGATGCAGATGTCGCCGGCCACGCAGGGGCGGGCATCCGCACCACGGCCGACCCTCCAGCCGTCAGCGAGGATGCGGCCCACAACGGCCGCGGTGGCGGTCGCCTCCTGGCGCCACATGTCGGGGGCTGCACCACCGGTGTCGCCACCGTAAATAGCAACCCGACCCTCCACCTCCGGCGCATGAGTAACCAGATCTACATAGCGTGCCTGCCCCTCCCCTGCCATGAGGCCGCCAGGTCCACCAAAGACTGCATTGACTGCGTCGATGATCTTGCGACCGGAGCGGAAGTTCACCGAGAGCCGCACTCGCGCGCCAGGGTCGGCGGCGAGTATGGCGTTCTCCACTGCGGCGTAGAGCGCGATGTCGGCACGGCGGAAGCGGTAGATCGACTGCTTGGGGTCACCAACCACACACAGCCGACCGGGCTCAAGTGCCAGTTCCGGCCAGTACACCCCCGCAGCATTGATCGCGGAGCAGAGGCGAAAGGCAAGCTCCGCCTGGAGCGGATCGGTGTCCTGAAACTCGTCGATGACAACGAAGTCCCAGCTCTGCGCGAGCGAGGCGCGCACCTCGACGTGGTCGCGGACCAGATCTCGAGCACAGACGAGAAGGTCTTGGAACGAAACCGCCCCACGGCGACGGCGATCATCCGCATACTCCAACACCAGATCGCGGAGCGCACGTGCCACCCCGCACACCGCGTCGGTGCGGGCGTCGTCGAGAAGTTGCGCCGCCTGCTCGCGCGCGCCCTTCATCGTCGCCTTGATGGTTTTGCAGGCATTCTCGCCGTTGACGGTGTGCCAGTTGCCTGCGTTCCCACGATTGGTGGCCGGGGCTGAATTCAGCGCCAGCACCGCAGACAGCGCCTCGTCCTCGGTACGTGCCTCGCGAAGGCGCTGCGCGATCAGGCCCATCGCACCGATCCGCGCGTGAAGCTCGTCTGGTGTGTGACAGTACGGCAGCAACGCAATGCATCGCTCGACATCCTCGCCAAGCAGAGGCGCAACCCCAACCGCACGCCGTGGATCAAACGGCCAGTCTGCCGCCACGACGAGATCCCAATTCTCGTTCAGAGTGCCGAACAGTTCGATGAGCTTGGCCGGCGACAGCCCGAGCAAGAGCGCCCGGCGTACCGGCTCGGCGCCGGGATCGCCATGGTGCAGGGAATCGAACCAGCAACGGAACCACTCACGCGCAGCCATCGAGGCGGATAGGTCGATGAGCGGTTGGAAGTCCGGTGGCAAACCGGCCTCTATCGGATGCATGCGCAACAAGGTCGAGCAGAAAGCATGGATGGTCTCGATGACGGCGCGATCCACCTCACCGGCGGCGGTGCGCAACCGGTCGCGTTCCTCGCCCTCCGCCTCCACCGCAGCCCGTTCCAGTCCTTCTCGAATTCGCACTCTGAGGTCACCGGCGGCGGCAAGGGTGAAGGTGATCGCCACCAAACGCGCCATCGTGAGATGACCGCTCCGCACCATGGAAACAATGCGCGACACCACCGCGGTGGTCTTACCCGTCCCCGCTCCGGCTTCGACGAAGAGAGTGGAGTGAAAGTCGTGGAGCAATCGATCACGTTCGGGCTGATCGGCAACCGGGAGCGAGGTCACGGCCCATTCTCCGCATCCTTGGGCTCGAGCGCATGGTACGGAGCACAGGCCGGACTGTTCGCCTTCAAACCGGCGATCACGTCACGGTTGGCAGGGCATAGAGAGTCGTAATCACAAAAGCCGCAGTTCTCGTACGAACCGGAGCGATCCTGGTAGGCGCCGGGCACCTGCGGGAAACAGCCGGCGCGCACGCCATAGTCGATGTCCTGGAGAACTTCGCGAAGCAAACCCTCCTCTCCCTTAGTGACCAAGAGCGGCACAGCGCGAAACGCAGCTCGACTGGATATGTACCAGTAGCGGGACTCGATATCGCCGGCGACCTCACCCCGGCTCAGCAGCGCCTGGCGGATCGCAGTTCCGTAGATGGGCAGTTGCAGCTTGCGCCCGGCGTCGAAGCGATGTACGGCGTCAACGGCGTTTGCCGCCGGCTTGCCGGTCTTGTAATCGGTGACTCGGTACGCACCCGGTCGCACATCGATGCGATCGATGAAGCCGCGCAGCCGTACCGTGCGGCCGTCCTGCAGCGTTACCTCCACCGCCGGCCAGGAGTTGCGATTGTCGGAAAAGCCGAAGGGCTGCTCCACCGCCAATGGCGTCCATCCCTCGACACGCATGCCATCCGCATCCTTGGTAAGCAATGTGCGCAGGTCGGCAAGGATCGAGGCACGCTCATTTTCCCAGGCGATCGGGTGCCCGACGACACCAAGGTACTCCGCTTCGGCAAAGACGGCGGCGGCCAGATCCTCCATGCGCCGCATCCCCGCGGCCGAGCCAGGGCCAGGTCCGCCTTTGATCACTTCGGCGTAGAACCCCTCGAGGATACGGTGGATGAGCGTCCCCTTCTCCCTGGCATCGATGCTCCACCAGCGCTCGTCGTCGGGCTCCTCGGCGGCGCTCACAGCAAGCACCCGGCCGAGCAAGAAGCGGAAGGGGCAGACCGCCCATGTCTCCACACCGGTGGCGGACTGTGCCATCTCACCAAGCCCGCCGGCAATGAGCGGCAGTTCGGCCGCGACAGCCACGTTGCCATCGAAACCGGTGAGGTCGGACGATCGGCGAGAGCGAGCCACATGCAGAGCGCGACCGAGCGGCAGATCGTCGCGATGCGCGAGTGCGCTGGCAGCGAGTTTGCGGTTCGCGTAACGTGACGCCTCCGCCTCGCGACGCTCGGCGAGGCTGAGCGGAATTGCATCGACCGTGGTGCCCTCGACGTTGCTGACGTAGCGCAGCCGCGGATGCACCGCGCTTCCGTTGCGCACCCCGGAGGCACTGACAGTGCCGTCGTCGACCAGCAGGTCGAGCAGCCAGGGAGAGGGATACTTCGTGCGTCCATCCATGTCGAAGATGGATGCGCTCACCGTCACCTGGGTGCCGGCGTGAATGGCTGCAAGCCAGTCGCGACGCTCCTGTTGCTCGTGCTCGAAGCGTCGGTTTAGCGGATCACCCGGTAGCAGTGGATCCACCGGCAGCGCACCGGGAAAGCTGCCCTCGACTGCACCGAGAATGTGAACACTGGCGAAGTCCATGCCGGACAGCAGACGATGCGGCCCGATCACCACTCCTTGTCCGAGCCGCCCATCAGGACGGCGACGTGCTGCCAGCGCATCTTCGAGTGTGTGCAGGAATACGCCGAGCCCGACTGCCGGCTCAACGGTCGCGGCCTCGATGAGAGAGAGCAACGTCTCTTGGATCTGCTGGTTGGTCTCCTGTGCCTCGTGGGACGGCGACACGCTGCACAGAAACTCGTCGCACAGGTGCAGCGCCCAGGCAACGTACTCCGACCAGCCCGCCTGCTGCGGGGGGATGGTTGCCGCATCTATGGCCACGATATGTTCGACGATTTTCTCCGAATCCTCGATGTCGAGCTTGAGTGCGGCGGCATGCGCTTCGACGGTTGGAGCCTCAGTACCTCGTTCGAAACGGGCCAGCCGGCGACGCTTGGCCTCGGCGAAGGCGGTAAGGCGGTCACGCCACTGGTCGACGCCGCGAACCACGCCGGCATCGCGCGAGAGCTGATCCCAACGCACCTGGCTGTTGAGTACGTCGCCGGTATCCGGCAGGCCAGAGAGCCAGCTGAGCACGGCGGCGCGGGTAAAGCCCTGCTCCTGCAGGCGAATGAGGCCGAGGAGCCCACGGGCAACCAGTGACTCGCCCAGTGGTGTGCCGTCGAGAGACTGATAGGGAACTCCGGCTTCGAGCAACGTGTCGCGAAGCAAGGGACCGTAGGTGTCGACATCGCGGTACACAATGGCGGCGCGGTACAACGGGATGGACTGCTGGCCCTCGGCAGCAGCGATTAGGTCGCGCACCGCAGCACGCACCTCTTCGACAGGGTCGGCAGCGATGGCGACGGTGGCCGCGACGGGGTCGGCACCCGGCGCAACGACCACTATCGTCACCGCAACACGCTGCGCTAGGGCGGCGAAAAACGCGGCCTCGGCCGGGGTGGCAGGCGAGAGCCGGTAGACGATAACGGCGCCAATGCCGGCGAGTGCAGTTGCCGCGTCCCCAGCAGTCACGGCCTGCGCTGCGGCATCGAGCAGGTCGACATCGTCGTACAACCGGGCATCGGCTCGACGTCGCTCGTACTCGGAGATGGTGGCGACCGCTGCGCGGGATGTCGGAGTTCCGCTGCTATTGAGCCTCTCCATGGCAGCAGCCGCGCCAGGCGTGCGCCGCAAGTCCCGCGCCATAGCACCTGTCAGGTTGACCAGTCCGGTCTGCTCGGCACTTCCGGCCAGTGGACCACCTGCCGATTGCAGTGCGCCGCGGATAAGCGCCGCACGCGTCACCGCGGTGAGTGGCATTCTGCCTTCACCGGCCAGCCGCAACGCCCCCAGGGATTCCGCCAACCGGGAAAGCACAGTGAACCTCACGTTGGCGTAACCGCCCGCCGCCAGCCTCCGGCGCAGTACAAGGCCCGCTGGGTTGGACGGCACGACCACGGTCACCGGTCGCAGCGGGTCCTCTGCCTGCCGCGCGTTGACCGTCGCCTGCAGCCACTTGGTGGCCGCAGATCCGGGGGGGACCAGCTCGGTAGCGGCGACATCGGGCACGGCGCACATGATGACGCCACGCCGGTGCCGCATGTGTTCCCGAGACGAGCTGGCCGTTGTCCGTGTCATGTCCCTTTACAGGCAGGTCGAGTTGTTCGAACCGGGCGTTCCGGACGCGGGGAACTCGAGATGTCCGCCAAACGGATCCCGCGTGGGAACCAATTGAGTACGGCGATCTGCGGACGGTCAGACTCCATTGCCCGAGTATCACCTGTGAGCAGGGACATAACGCGGACAACGGGGGGCACGGGACCCTTGCCCCCGGCTACGACAGCCCCTTGTAAACGTCACGGCGGTGACCAACACGGATAACCAGAACGACCAAGCGGTCGTCGTGAATCTCATAGATCACACGATAATCACCGCTTCGAACCCGAAATGTTCCTGCCGGCTGTCCCCTTATCGCAAGCGCGCCCGGCGGACGAGGATCGCCGGCCAGAAGTTCTACCACCGCCTGGATCCGCCGACGGCCTTGGGGATCGAACTGCCTCAGAGCCCGCACCCCAGAAGGCGCAACCTCAATGTGGTAGGTCACTTAAGTCCGAGATCGGCCTTGACCTGTTCCCAGGGAATCGCCGCCGCACCCGCCGCCATCTCCTGACGCACCGCATCCACCTCGGCACGGTCAACAGCGTCCTCGACCCATGCCGTTAGCTGATCCAGGTACTCCGAGTCGACAATGACAGCTACACGGCGCCCTCGGCGCGTGAGGTAGACCGGCTCCTTGCCATAGGTTGCCTGGTTCACCACATCGGCAAGGTGATCCCGTGCATCGGACAGACGCATTTCACTCATGCACAAAGCGTACATCATGTACGTTATGTACGTTTCGCGAACCAGTTACAGTCCCCCGATCAATAGTCGACTACCTCGGTCTCTGGACTCTCAAGGTAGACTGGACACCCTCTCCAGCCGCTCAAGGACCTTGTCGAATGCCCCTACCCCAACCGATTCCCCTCAGCCTCAATGGACGCCAGGCGCTCGGTGCGTCGCTCCTGAATCGTAAGGCGAGTGACACGGTGACATTCGCTACGCCAGCAGGTGAGCGCAAGTCAACGATTGTCGAGGTGCGCTGATCTACTCGTAACGGCAGCGGCAACAGCCGACTCCTGAGGGATAACCCCGCGATCGATCGCGGCCATGAGCACATCAATGGTCGTGTCGACAATCTTGCGGGTGCGCTCCGCGGAATGAGGCCAAGCCTGCGCCTCTCTCACGATATCTGCCACGGTGATCTTCGGTAGCGATGTTTGCCCACCAATCGACATGGAGGCATCCGCCGGCAAATCCGGCCAGAGCGTGGTCGGCACGGTGTCGTAGAGCGGTGCGAGCACCACGGTTTCCGGCGTGGGATGCATGATAGAGAGGTTCTTGCCGTGAGCGTCGGCGTTACCGATAAGCACGGTGAAGGTGACCACTGCCACCAGGCGGTCGAGTTGTGCCTCCGGGTCAGATGAGTATGCGTTGAGCAAATGCGCCGTCTGACGGAGTGTCGGCCCGCCGTTCCTCTCGTACTTCACGCCGCCGTGAGGCTCGCCCGGATCGAGGCCAAGGGCCTGGCACACATCCTCCTGGTGAATACGCCCCACACCATTCGAGCCCACCCTTCGATCAAACCGCGACACGCGGATTCCGGGTGTACCGCCAGTCATCGTCAGATCAGAGGTGATCGTTGTGAGCCCCGCCGTACGGGCAAGTTCGAGACACGCTGACTCACCGGCGACCAGCCCAACATGCAGGCCGTCTTCGATCTTGAGGATATGTGTCGATGGGCGGCCGTACTGAGGCCGCCCCCACCGACCTTCGCCGAGTTCGACAAGGGGCAGCTTCGCCTCACACCCAGCCAGAGACAACTCGCTGTCGTCGTGAACGCCGAGCGGACGTTCATTGAGTTCGCCCACGGCCGCGGCAAGCGTCGCTTCGGTGTAGGGCTCGACGCCAAACCGGCGATCATCTGGCTCCTGCTCGCTTATCACAAGCGCACCGGCAACGTCCCGACCATAGCTGGCCAGCAAACCAAAGGTGTCGGCCACAGAAACACCGGCCCGCACGGCGAACGTGTGCAAGGCGTGCCCTTCCGGCACCAACCCCCGGCAAAACGCGAGCGCGTTCTGCGGCCCGGCACGAAGCGGGAGGGAGCAGGAGAGAACCGGACTGTTCTGCGGCCAGATATCCAGCGCCGCTTCCGTATAGCGGCAGCTGATCGCCTGCTGCCGGCCCTGCTCGAAATCGGCAATCCGACGGCCTCCCAACCAAACGCCCAAACGCCTGGGTCGCCTCGGCTTCATGCCGCTTGCTCCGGCATCGCCGGTTCACATGTCGGTCTGGTCCGATGGCGTGGGCCACCATGCCCGCGCCAACGCCAGGTGATCGGCTGTCGACTTTCCCCCACGATGACCGCAAGCGGTGTCGCAGCGATCAGCCGGGTGACCACCAGTGCGCCCACGTATGCACCGACCAACATGAGGAGGAAAGCGGTGAATGCGGTCACACTACTTCGGCTCCCGAGCAAACCGTCCATCCTCCAGCCGATGAGATACATTCGGAGTCAGGCTGCGAGTCCCGGTTGGCAGTTGATGGTTAGTGGCACGCACGATAGGTTCACCCTAGCTCTTCAACCGGTTCCCAGACTAATGGGCCTTGGGTAGCGTCAAGAGATTGGCCTCTGTCTCCCACGGCGGAATGCCTCGCACCTGAATATCGCCATGGCTTGAGAGATCGTGCATGCTCGCCGCTTGTGACATTGCAAACTCGGTGCCGTAGTAGACGAGCTTGGGTTGGGGAAGCTGGGCCATCAAGTCCAGCACCTCTTGCACTTTGGTCCGATCATTCCCAGCCACGAACATGATGCGATCCATGTCGTGGTTGTCCAAGAATGCAAAGAGCAGGGCATCGGCAGGCATGCGACAGTAGTGAGCGTCAAGTTGCTTGTGCAACGCACCAAGACCGAGCTTGCCTGCGGCATATTGACGCAACAGTCGATTGCAGGTGAAGTCCAACACGCCATCGAAATGCTGCAGGTAGGTGCGAAAGTACTTGTCGTGCATTCGGTTTGGCACCAGTTTTGCCAGCAGCAGATCAACGCCTGAAACAGTTACCCGATCTCTGTACTTGGACGGACAGTTGTAGAGCCAGATCTCGCCGAATACGGCCAGCGACGGTTTGCTTGCCTTCAAAGCAGAAATGAACTCCGGCCAAAACCCCATCGGCGGGCCAACGGCATGGTCAATTCGCATCGCATCGAAATCGATTTGTCTCAACCACCATGTGGCGTTATCAATGAAATACGTACGCACGACTGGATTTGTGAGATTGAGTTTGGGAAGCTCGGAAAATCCCAGAAAAGTCTTGTACTTCTCTGGCCACTTGTCAAACCAAAACCATTCCCGGTACTCACTCCTCGGGTCGTTCAGCGCATCGACGAAGTACGGATGTTGGTTGGAACAGTGGTTGGGGACGTAGTCAATACAGAAACGCATGTTTCGCCGATGCAATTCAGCAGAGAACTGTCGCAGGTCTTCCAGTGATCCGAATCTCTCGTCCACCGAATAGAAATCTGTGGTGTGGTAACCGTGGTATGCGGTCCCCGTGAAGAATGGCGTCAGCAGGATCGATGTCGCACCCAGGCTTTGGATGTGATCCAGACGTTGCACGATGCCATTGATGGTTCCGCCGCACCATTGGGCTGGGACCGCCAACGGGTTTGACTCTCGCCGGCCACTGAAGCGATCGATGAAGATGTGATAGATGGTCTCTTCGCGCCAAGGTCTCATTGACGCTCATGATAGGGGGTCCGCCATGAACCGCTCTCTCAACTTCCGCGCATTCGGGGTCCAGGTGAGGATCGAGCTGTCGTTCCTCCTGGTGAGCCTGCTGCTCGGTGGCATCGGAGTTCAATCCACAACCGAGGTTTCCATCTGGGTCGTGATCGTCGCCGGATCGGTGCTGATTCACGAAGCCGGCCACGCGACAGTATTCCGTCTCTGCGGGGTGCGTTCGGCAATCCGGCTCTTCGCCATGGGCGGTGTGACAATTCCGCAGGGTGGCCGTGAACTGTCGGCTCCGCAGTGGCTGGCCGTAAGCCTTGCCGGACCGGCCGCTGGATTCCTTGCCGGCGGGCTGACCCTCTTGCTCGTAAGTGCGACGGGCGGGATTGTGCCAGGCAGCCTGACTGCAACCGCTGTGGGTTATCTCATCTGGGTGAACCTTGGCTGGGGCCTGATTAACCTACTCCCCATCATCCCGCTGGACGGCGGCCACGCTCTTGAAGCTCTCCTGGCCCGGCTCCCGCGAGCGGTCGCAGAGGATCTGTCCCAAGCGGTCTCACTCGTCACCGTCGTCGTCGTGTCGGTGCTCGCATATGCCAACGGCTTTGCGCTCATGCCACTCGTGCTCGGGTGGTTCTGGTTTGGCGGAGTGACGGCATGGTGGCAGCGTCGAAGCGCGCAACGCGACATGCCCGATGCCACGGTGCTCGATGCGGTGCGAGCTCGTATCCTCGACCAGCGGGCACCCCCGGCCGCAGATCGTGCGGCCGCCATAAAGACGGCTGAGGCGTCAACTCGAGAGGTGCTACTTAGCGTACGAAGTCAGAGACTCCGTTACTTCGCTTGGGAGAACTTGGCGTTGATAGCGCTTGTCAGCCAGCGTGACGACCTGGCTGCAGAAGTTCTCGACCATGTCGGTAACGACTTCAATCCACAACCCGGTCTGCTTGCCCGACTGCTTCTCCTGGTGGGGAGACCGGCTGAAGCTCTGCCTTACCTGTACCAGGTCTACGCCGCCTCACCTGGAGACGAGGTTGGAGCACTCATCGTCCGAGCCCTGATCGCAACCGGGTCGCTCGACGACGCCATCTCGTTTGTCAACGGTCCGCAATCGGTCCACCTCGGAAAGGAAGCGGAAGCCGCCCTTGCGACCGGGAAGAGTTTCAACGCCTGATTTACGTCCCGCAAGGCCACGCGCGAAGCGCGGCCTTGCGGGACAACAGTCGCTGGCGAATGGCGTCCCGCCCTATGTCAACCTTTCGGCGACAGGCTATGACACCGTGCGCTAACTAGTTGCTGGTGACCTTCACCTGATTGGCGCGCGGCCCCTTGTCACTCTGCTGGATCTCGAAAATCACCGACTCTCCGCCACGCAGGCTCTCGAAGTTCTCAACGCCATCGCGATGGAAGAAGTACTCGTTACCATCCGCTCCGGCGATGAATCCGAATCCACGATCCTCGACGACTTTCTTGATCGTTCCAGTGTTTGCCATGTTCTTGTCCCTTCTTCCCGAAACCACATTCACGACGGGCCCTTCGAGAAGATCTGACCAAACGCCGGCGCCGCCTAGAGTGACGACAGGTTCATGGTAGTTGATGTTGGGGGCGGGGCGTATCGCAGCTAGAGACAGGTGCCTCACGAAGTCGAACATGGGGACCATTTCGCGGCATGCGGTACAACTGTGGACAAAGTAGTGCAAACACCTCGTCGCGGGGCCCCTCGATCTCGGTTCCCATGGAGCCGAGACGGTAGGCGAGCATGCTTTGGCCTCCTTTGGAAGATGCGCTGTCTGGAGTTCCCAACCCTAATGATTCTCGCCGAACGGCACCCGTTGTTGTGGGACATTGGGCGCCCATTGTCCGTCCTCATAATGGAGAGTCACTACGGTAGGGGGAGCCAATCCTCGGAGGATAGATGGACACCATCAAGCGACACACCACGCGCAGAGTTGCCGCGGAGGTGCGAAAGATCTGCGCCGTCGTTTTCGAGGGGAACCGGCGAGAAGGTGTGAGGGACGGTATCCCGTATGCGTACACCGCTCCGAGCCCAACCCGCTATCCGTGGCAGTGGTATTGGGACTCCTGCTTCATTGCCATCGCACTTCGCCACATCGATCCCAAGCGGGCACGGCAGGAACTCGAGAGTCTGCTCAATGCGTCTACGCCCGAGGGCTTCATCGGTCACACGATCTTCTGGGGGAAGAAGCTGACGCTACGACGCCTCCCCATATACAACGTCGTCCACCGCCGCGACTCGATGACGAGCACGATCCAGCCCCCGCTACTGGCTTGGGCATGGCGCATCGTCGTCGGAGACCCTGCGCTTGAGCCGGCGATCGTCCGCCACCAGGCTGAGATAACCAGGCTCCGAGATTTAGAGGGCGACGGCCTGATCTGGATCATCCAGCCCGACGAATCGGGCCTCGACGCATCGCCGATATTCGACCCCGTTTGGGGAAAGGAGAATGGCGGACGATTGGGGTTCAGGCGACTGCTGGTGCGAAATCGCAAATTCAACTTCGACGCCCGCAAGATCGCAGCGGCGGGCTTGCCGGTGGCGTGCGATCCCCTCACCAACACCCTTCACGGTCTCTCCCGCCTTGCCCTCGGCCAGCCCTCTATCACTCCCGCACTCGTCAAGCGACTCTGGGACAAGGAGGCGGGCCTCTTTGTGCTCGAAGCCAAGCCCGGAATCGACAAGCGTCTCCCCGTCACCTGCGCGGCACTGGCCCCGCTCGCACTGCCTGACCTCCCGGAGGAGATCGCCCGCGAGATGATCGAGCGCCATGTCCTCAACAACAAAAGCTTCTGGACCGAGGTGGCGTCTCCCTCGGTTGCCCTCGACGACCCGGCGTTCTCGCTCAAGGACAGTATTGGGCCCCTCAAGCGCTATTGGCGGGGGCCAACATGGGTGAACACCACATGGCTCGTCTGGCTGGGCCTAACGCGTCTTGGGTACACCGCCGAGGCCAATCGGCTCGCCGACAGCATCGCCCAAGCAGTCCGGCGTGAGGGGCTTCGCGAGTATTACAACCCCCTCACAGGCAAGGGAATGGGGACCAAGGACTTCGGCTGGTCGACGCTAGTGCTCGACATGCTCGCCAATGATCCCAGAGCCCGCACCAGCTATATTCCAGCGCGGTCACTCGGAACGCCACAGAGCAGACCTCCCCGTCCGAACACAGCGCCAGCACGACCAGCCGCCAGTAGCATGGGCAGGTAAGACCGCTAGAGAGCGGCAGGCCCCCAGGTAGCTACTATCACCCGAGACAGGTGGCCACTATGTCTTGAGACATGACAGTGGCGGAGCGAGAGGGATTCGAACCCTCGAAACGAGTTACCCCGTTTACCGCATTTCCAGTGCGGCGCCCTCGACCAGGCTAGGCGATCGCTCCTTCGCGATTGTAGTCGCAGCCACCGTTCCCGGCCCATTCCAATGGCAACACAGCCCTATCTGGCGCAACTTGCCCTCCTAACCTCCGGCGACCCACACACGTTGGGGATACGTCAATCCGCATTCTCAAGTCGGAGGGCCAAAAGGGGGCATGTGGATACCGCCCGACGTGCATGCGCCGCCAGATCGGGTGGTACAGGCTGCCCGTCAACAATCGGGTAGCCCCATCTGTCAAGCCTGATCCTCTCGGGGATCAACTCCGCGCAATGGCCGAAGCCATCGCACTTGATCATTCGGTACGGCACACGCACATCGCCAACCAGGCTGAACCCCACAGCGTCACACCTATACTCCCCGCTCGGAGAGGTGTCCGAGTGGTTGATGGTGCCGCTCTCGAAAAGCGGTGTGGTGAGAGCCACCGCGGGTTCGAATCCCGCCCTCTCCGCCAGGGGTCTTGACCCCAGCAGGGGCTCCTTCGAGACCCCGTTCGGAACGTCAGCGCCGGCTGGCGGCCTGCCGGTCTGCCGGTGCTGACAGATTGACAAGGAACGCGGCAAAGTCGACCAGAATGACGGGCGTGATCGCCAGCAGCACCAGTAGTCGTTGCGTCGCCGAGTATCCCGACCAGTTACCAACCACGACCAGGCTCCAGAAAACAGTCATAAGTAAAGCCGCCCCGCCTGTAACGATCTGAACTCGGCGACAGGATGACCTAAGCGCAGCACTAATCAGTAGCACTGGAACTGCAACGAGGCCGGAATACAGGATGCCTCCGATCCAACCCTCCGGGTTTTCTGGCCCCCTCGTGAAACCAACTGCGACTCCGGCGAGCACAGGCCACCCAAGAGACAATTCGACGTCTTTTCAGTATCACGTATCCCACCTCGCCCCCCTATTGTGAGTGCGGACTCTCATCCCGGCGGGTCAACGACCGTTCTCGACATCTACTTCGAGCAGTTCCAGGCATGCTTCCAGCGCGGAGACGACTGCGGCGGCTCGATTGGCCTCGCGGCCGCGATCCTCACAGAGTCGCCGGACCACCCGCCCCGCATCGCTGGTGATCGCCACGAAGATCAGGCCCACGGGATTGAGGCTGCCGTCGCTGAGCGGTCCGGCGACGCCCGTGATGCCGATTCCAATATCAGAGCCACAGCAACGCCGGACGCCATCGGCCATCTGTTCGGCAACCGTGGCACTCACAGCCCCGTCGTGTTCGAGCAGGGCGGCATCGACACCGAGCAGATCGACCTTAACCGTGTTGCTGTAGGCGATCACCCCACCGCGCACCCATGCTGACGAGCCACTCACAGCCGTCAGCACCGCCCCCAGGAGACCGCCGGTGCAAGACTCTGCAATGGCGACGGATAGACCTTTCTTGCACAGCGCCTCCCCCACCCGGACCGTGTTCGGGAATGCATCGGCCAGACCAACCGAACCGTGCATCACCAGACGAAACGGCGGTAGCGCCAAAGATAGTCGAGCCCGCTCAGCACCGTGGCAACCACTGCCACACCGACCATCACCGTCGCAGCCGGAGCGAGTACCGAATAGGCCCGCTCCAGCAGCAACAGCATGATCATCAGATTCTGGGTCAGGGTCTTCGACTTTCCCCAAGCCGTCGCTCCCACGATCACCCCTTGGGACGCCGCCAAGAACCGTAGTCCGGTGATGATGAACTCGCGCGCCATTACGACCACCAAGACCCAGGCCGGAATCAGCCCGAATCCCACCAGAATGGCCAGGACCGTGATGACGAGTAGCTTGTCGGCGATGGGGTCCATCAACTTCCCGAGCTCGGTAACAAGCTTGCGGCGCCGCGCGATCATGCCGTCAAGGGTGTCAGTGCCCGCAGCTAAGAGGTATATCCCGCAACTCACCTGGTTGTGATTCTCAAATGACGCGGTCATCGTGTAGCCGATGACTGGAATTAGCAACAGCCGTAGTAGGGTGAGCTGGTTGGGAAGCGTCAGGTTCTGGCGGATCACCGGTAGTTGGTGAACTGCAACGGAACTTCGAGATCTGCATCCCGAAGCAACTTGATGACGCCCTGAAGCAGATCCTTGTCCTTGGAACTGACCCGCAATTGGTCGCCCTGAATGCGGACCTGCACCTTGGGAAACTTATCGCGAATCTGCCGGCTGAGCTGGCGTCCCAGGTCGTCGCTAATTCCCTTGCGCAACTTGATCGTCTGGCGCAGATTGCCCTTGGCCGCGTCCTCGGGCTTCTGCGGGTCGAGGATGCGCATGTCAAGCCCGCGTTTGTGGAGTTTGCCCTTGAGTACGTCCGTCATCGCGCGGAGTTGCATATCGCCCGCCGTCACAATGACAATGGTGTCCTTCTCCAAGTCGATCGTGGCGGTTATTCCCTTGAAGTCATACCGGGTGCTGATCTCGCGACGCGTCTGATCGACGGCGTTGACGAGTTCCTGATGGTCGTAGTCACTGACGGCGTCAAACGAGAATTCCTGGGCCATGGTTATGCAGAATAGCTGGGTTCGGGGTTCAAAGGTTCACTCCTCACCGAGATCTGCCAGAAGCTCATCGACCTCGATGACGTCCATGAGTACCTCACGCGACTTGGATCCCTCGAAGGGTCCGACCACCCTGTGCTCCGCAAGCTGGTCTACGAGACGGGCTGCCCGCGTGTAACCAATGCTGAGCTTGCGCTGCAGCAGAGAGGCTGCAGCGCGACCCTCGGCAGCGACCGTATGGGCCGCCTTGGCGAAGAGCGGATCCCGTTTGGTGGCAGCCCGCGCCCAGGAAACATTGGCCTCGACGTGGAAGACGTCCTCCTGGTAGTCGGGCCGCCCCTGCGCCTTCCAGTGGTCGATCAGCGACTCCAACTCTCGGTCGCTGACAAAGGCCCCCTGGAGGCGTCGCGGCCGGCCCTCGTCAACGGGCAGGTAGAGCATGTCGCCCCGACCAAGCAGCTTCTCAGCGCCCATCTCATCGAGGATGACGCGGGAGTCGACACCGCTCGAAACTGCGAAGGCCACCCGGCTGGGGATGTTGGCTTTGATCAGGCCGGTGATGATGTCCGCCGAGGGACGCTGGGTCGCCACCACGAGGTGGATACCCACCGCACGGGCAAGCTGGGCGATGCGGCAGATCAGATCCTCGATCTCTCCCGCCGCGACGATCATGAGGTCGGCCAGCTCGTCGATTACGATGACGACGTAGGGCAGCGGCGCCAGGCCGAGATCGGGGGCACGCTCGTTGAACGCGGCGATGTTGCGTGCGCCATGCGACGCGAAGAGCTTGTAGCGCTCCTCCATCTCCTTCACCGCCCAGCGCAGCGACGACACCGCCGCGTCCGGTTCCACGACCACGGGAACGAGTAGGTGGGGAAGGTCGGCGTAATTGTTCATCTCGACCCGCTTGGGATCGATGAGGATGAGCTTGAGTTGCGCCGGACTCGCCTGGAGCAGGAATCCGGCAAGCACGGCATTGACGCACACCGACTTGCCACTGCCCGTGGCTCCGGCTATGAGCAGGTGAGGCATTCGTGTCAGGTCACCGACAACCGGATGTCCACTCACGTCAGCGCCGAGGGCAACCCCAAGTTTCGCCTTGAAATCGCTGAACTGCGATGTCGCAACGATGTCCTTGAGGGAGACCAGCTGCGCCGCCTTGTTGGGAACCTCGATGCCGATGGCGCTCTTGCCTGCGAGGAACGGCTGAATCCGAATCGGTGCCGCGAGCGCCAGCGACAGGTCGGTCTGGCAGCTGACCACCTTGCGAACGGGCACGCCGGTGGCCGGCTGCAGCTCGTACTGCGTCACCGTCGGCCCGATGTTGGCCCCCACGATCCGGGTCTCGATACCAAACGACTTGAGGGTGTCAACGATCTTCGCCTTGGTGATCTCAACCTCGGCGGTGAGGCGCTCCCGCTTGCCCGTAACGGAGTCGAGAAGCTCTTGGCCGGGCAGAACCCAGACCTTCTCCGCCTCGTCTTCGTAGCCCGCGGCGGCGGAAGCTGTGCCACTGTCGACAGTAGGGGTCGTGCCAGACTCGACTGCCACCTCCTCGAATTCACGGCTGAAGGCCGCCGCGCCAAGCTCAACGCTGGCGGGTGGATCCTCGATCTCGGGAATGACATCCGCCAGAGGCACAACATCGGGGAATACCGCCTCAACCGGCGGAGTGACCCGCCTGCCGGTGAGTTCGGCCGTGGGTTCCTTGCGTTTGGAAGCTGGCTTGTCGACCTCGACAGGCTCGGCATCGCGCTGGGTCCGCTGGCTCCACCGCGCCCCCACCCATGCCGCAACCCTGGCAACCCGCAAATCCACGGCCAGAACCAACCCGATGCAGGCGATCACCAGCATGGCGACGACTGCGGCGGCACCTCCGAGAACGCGTTCGGCGCCACTGCCAATCCTGGTTCCAACCGCACCGGCCGATCCCGATGTGACGAGTGCCAGGAAGCCGAGCAACGCGGCAATGCTGACGGCACTGCCACCGGCCGTGAGCATCCCACCCCTCCAGTGATGGCGACCGCAGGTGCGCGCACCTGTGACGATTAGCGCCGCAGCGACCATCCAGGCGCCAACGCCGACAAGGCTAAAAAGTGTGTCATGGACCCCCGACGCCAGCGTGCCACCGTCAGGCAGGGCCAGAATACAACTCAGCACAACGCCCGTGCCAATGAGCGCTACTCCGGCAAGCTCGCGCCGCTGCTCGTGGCCGATGAGAGGTGCCTTGGCCTTCGGTGCAGGATGTTTCCTTCGCTTTGATGGAGTGCGCCGTCGCGAAGCCGGTATCGGTCGCGGCGAATGCCGGGTCTTCACAGGTGCTCGTCGTGCCATGTCTGGGGCAGCCTCACGCGTGACGTGGTGGGATCGAGGGCTGAACTCCCTTTGGGAAGCTCACTTGATCCTAGCAGCAATTCGAGCCGCTCAGGCGATAGCGCGAACGATGTCCCAGCCGTGCCAGTAGGAATACACCCCCAACGGCACGGCGCCACCAAAACTGTGAACGCCCCCAAACCCGTCGACGACGTAGCCGCTCGCACCGTCTGGTTTGAGCGTCAGACCACGAGCAATGTCCCACTGTGACCAGTAAGGCGCAC